>NZ_JBHYHC010000179.1:0-15202 GCF_042738955.1 Umezawaea sp. NPDC059074 | reverse complement strand
TATTTCAACCCCACTGATGTCGTGGGCGTCGTCTGTTGTTTATCCCAGCCCGGGGGGTTCGGGGGCCCGGGGCCCCCGCACCGGCGGGGTCCGCTCCGGCGCCCCCGGCCGAGACCAGCATCAAAACCGCTGTGAGAGCGAGGAGGCGCACGCTCAGGCGGGGCTTCCCACGGTGTACTGCTCCAGCAGGGCGGCGAGCGTCGGGTGGACCCGTGCGCTCAGTTCCGTGCCCTCCTCCGTGTGCTTCTCGGAGAGGACCTCGCCCTCGCGGTGGATGCGCGCCACGATCTCGCCGCGCGCGTACGGGACCAGCGCCTCCACGGTGACCTCCGGGCGCGGGATCAGCTTGGAGATCTGCTCGCGCAGCTCCGGGATGCCCTCGCCGGAGTGCGCCGAGACGAACGCCGCGCCGGGGAACAGGTGGCGCAGGCGGGCGAACGTCAGGTCGCCCAACGCGTCCGTCTTGTTCACCACGAGCAGCTCGGCGGGCATCCTGTCCGCGTCGCCGCGCTTGCCGTTGATCTCGGCGATGACCTCGCGGACCGCCTTGACCTGCTTCTCCGGCATGCCGTCCGAGCCGTCCACCACGTGCACGAGCAGGTCCGCCTCGGCGACCTCCTCCAGCGTGGAGCGGAACGCCTCGACGAGCTGGTGCGGCAGGTGGCGGACGAAACCGACCGTGTCGGTCAGCGTGTACGGCAGGCCCTCGGGGGTCTCGCTGCGCCTGGTCGTCGGGTCGAGGGTCGCGAACAGCGCGTTCTCCACCAGCACGCCCGCGCCGGTGAGGGCGTTGAGCAGGCTGGACTTGCCCGCGTTCGTGTAGCCGGCGATGGCGACGCTGGGCACGTCGCCCGCGTGGCGACGACCGCGCTTGGTCTCGCGGGTGGTGCCCATCGCGTCGATCTCGCGGCGGAGCTTCGCGATGCGGGCGCGGATGCGCCTGCGGTCGGTCTCGAGCTTCGTCTCACCGGGACCGCGCGTGCCGACGCCACCGCCGGAACCGCCCGCGCCACCACCCTGCCGGGACAGCGACTCACCCCACCCGCGCAGACGCGGCATCATGTACTGGAGCTGGGCCAGCTCGACCTGCGCCTTGCCCTCGCGGGAGCTGGCGTGCTGGGCGAAGATGTCCAGGATCAGCGCGGTCCGGTCGACCACCTTGACCTTGAGCTTCTCCTCCAGCTGCCGCAGCTGGCCGGGCGAGAGCTCGCCGTCGCAGATCACCGTGTCCGCGCCGGAGGAGATCACCACGTCGCGCAGCTCGTGGACCTTGCCCGAGCCGATGTAGGTGGCCGGGTCCGGCTTGTCACGGCGTTGCACGAGGGCGTCCAGGACCTCGGAGCCCGCGGTCTCGGCGAGCAGCTTCAGCTCGGCCATCGACGCGTCGGAGTCCTGCACCGTGCCCTCGGTCCACACGCCCACGAGCACCACCCGCTCCAAGCGGAGCTGCCGGTACTCGACCTCGGTGACGTCCTCGAGTTCGGTGGAGAGCCCGGCTACGCGCCGCAGTGCCGCGCGGTCGGCCAGTGCGAGGTCGCCCGTGGACAGGGTGTCGTCCTCGTCGGCCCAGTCGGTGGTGGTGTCGTCGTTCAGCGTGTTTTCCGTCATTTGCCCTTCATTGTCCCACGGAGCGCCCCCACGGCCGAGTGGTTAACCACCGGGGTACAAGGCCAGGTAGATGGCCGTGCTCGGTGTGTCGGGATCGACCGGTCGGGCGGCTAGCTCCTCCATCAACGAATACAGCCGGTGCTTTAGTTCCTCCGGGTCGATCTTGACGACCAGCCTGGTCTGCTCCAACCCGCTCGGCCCGACGTCCGCGACCTCGCCGAGGAACGCCTGGAGCATCGCCTCCCCGAGCCGTTCGTCCATCCCGACGTCGTCCAGCCGCCAGGACAGGCCGGTGGACCGGTACGGGATCTCCCGCGCGCCCCGGTTGCCCGACCGGGCGGGCTGGGCCTCCAGGAAGCCGGTGGCCACGAGCTTGCGCACGTGGTGCAGCGTCGTGGCGGGGTCCCGGTCCAGCCGTTCGGCGATCTCCTTGTTCGTCAGCTCCTCCAGGTGGGTGAGCCGGATGATCCGCAACCGCACGGCCGACGCCAGCGCGGCGGCTTCCTCCTGGGTGGCCTTTCGCCTCTGCACGTCCCCAGCATAAGTGATTGACTGTTTCCAATCACTTCGACGACACTCGTCCGCATGGCTCTCTGGACGCACCGGGACTTCCGGCTCCTCTGGGTTGGCGACACCGTCAGCCAGTTCGGCTCCTCGATCGGCCGCACCGTCCTCCCCCTGCTCGCCGCGACCACGCTGGCCGCGTCGCCGTGGGAGATGGGCGTGCTCAGCGCGGCGGGCACGGCCGCGTTCCTGCTGATCGGCCTGCCCGCGGGCGTGTGGGTCGACCGGGTGCGCCGACGGCCGCTGATGATCTCCACCGACCTGCTGCGCGCCGGACTGATGCTGTCCGTGCCGCTCGCCTGGTGGCTCGGCGTGCTGACGCTGGCGCAGCTCGTCGTGGTCGCACTATTGGTCGGCGTGTGCACGGTGTTCTTCGACGTCGCCTACCAGTCGTACCTGCCTTCGCTGATCGGCCGGGAGCACCTGGTCGAGGGCAACTCGAAGCTCCAGGCCAGCCAGTCGGTCGCCGACGTGTCGGGGCCCGCGCTGGCCGGTGGCGTGGCCCAGGCGATCGGCGCGGCGAACGGCGTCCTCGCCACCGGCATCGGCTACCTCGGCTCGGCGCTGTTCCTGTGGCGGATCAAGGGCGTCGAGCCCCCGCCGCGACCGCACGGGGGCAACTCGCTGCGCACCGACATCGCCGAGGGCCTGCGGTTCGTGATCGGCAACCGGTCGCTGCGGGCCATCGTGGGCTGCACCGGCACGTCGAACCTCTTCGCGGGCCTGGAGATGGCCGTGCTGATCCTGTTCCTGATCCGCGACATCGGCCTGTCCGAGGGCGTGGTCGGCGTGCTGCTCAGCGCGGGAGGCGTGGGCGGCGTGCTCGGCGCGGTCTCGGCGAACTGGTGGAACCGGCGACTGGGCCAGACGCGGGTGATCTGGCTGTCGATGCTGGTCACCCAGCCGTTCGGCCTGCTGCTGCCGCTGGTGGCGGACGGCTGGCGGGTCGGACTGGCCATGCTGGGCGTGGCGATCGCGGCCTGCGGGGCGACCGTCTACAACGTCAGCCAGGTCAGCTTCCGGCAGACGGTGTGCCCGGACCACCTGCTCGGCCGGATGAACGCCAGCATCCGGTTCCTGGTGTGGGGCACGATCCCGCTCGGCGGACTCGTCGGCGGCGTGCTGGGCGGCTGGGTCGGCCTGCGCACCACGCTCTGGATCGGCATGACGGGGCAAGTCCTCGCCGTTCTGTGGGTTCTGCTCTCGCCGCTGCGCACGACCCGTGACCGAGCGGCTACCGTCTCCGACCATGGCTGACACCACGGTTCTCCTCGACGGGCTCCACTTCGGCGAAGCGCCTCGGCACGGTCCGGACGGCAGGTTCTACTTCTCGGACTTCTACGAGAAGGCCGTCTTCACCGTGGACCTCGAGACCGGGGAGAAGCAGGTCGTCTGCTCGCTGCCCGGCCAGCCGTCGGGCCTCGGCTGGCTGCCGGACGGCAGGCTGCTCGTGGTGTCGATGCTGGACCGCACGGTCCGCAGGCTGGAGCCGAACGGGGTGCTCGCGCTGCACGCGGACCTCTTCGACATCGCCACGTTCCACGCCAACGACATGCTCGTCGACGCGCGCGGCCGCGCGTACGTGGGCAACTTCGGGTTCGACCTGCACAAGAAGATCAACGAGGACGGCATCGGGGCGCTGCTCGACCCGTCCTACGACCCGCAGGGCACGCCGCTGGCGCTGGTGGAGCCGGACGGCACGACCCGGATCGCCGCGGAGGACATGAAGTTCCCCAACGGCACGGTGCTGCTGCCCAACGGCACGCTGCTCGTGGCCGAGACGCTGGCGTACCGGCTGACCGCGTTCGACGTGGCCGAGGACGGCTCGCTGAGCAACCGGCGGGTGTGGGCGGACCTGCGCGAGCACGTCATCGCGCCGGACGGGATCTGCGTGGACGCCGAGGGCGGCGTCTGGGTGGCGACCGCGTTGCAGCCCGCCGTCGTGCGGATCGTCGAGGGCGGCACGATCACGGACCGCGTGGAGACGGGCCAGATCAGCTACGCCGTCGGCCTGTCTGGCACCACGCTGGTCGTCTGCACCGCGCCGACGTCCGACCCGGACGTGGTCGGCAAGCAGCACGTCGGCAGGTTGGAGACCGTGCAGGTGAAGGTCGGCGACCGCTAGAGCGAATCCCACCAGGCCCGGTCGAGCTCGCCGCGCGCGACGAGCACGGCCGGGCCGGTGAGGGTGCTGCGGCCTTCGCCGATCTCGACGGTGACCTGTCCACCGAGGACGTCCACAGTGGCCTGTCCGGTGGCGCGGCCCTCGCCGTGCAGCCAGGAGGCGACGGCGGCGACCGTTCCGGTGCCGCACGACCGGGTCTCCCCCACGCCGCGCTCGTGGACGCGCATCCTCAGAGCGCCGTCCCGCAGGACGTTGACGAACTCCAGGTTGACGCCGTTCGGGAACACCGCCGGGTCGAAGTGCGGCTGCTCGGTCAGGTCGAGGGTCTCGACGGGCACGTCGGTCACGCACGCCAGGTGCGGGTTGCCCACGTCGACGGCCACGCCCGCGAAGTCCGCGCCGGTGGTCTTGGTGGTGGAGGCCCCGGTGATCCGAGCCGGGCCCATCTCTATCGTCACGCCGCCGTCCGGGTGCACGACGACGGGCTTGTCGCCCGCGCGGGTGCCGACGACGAACTCGCCCTCGGGCATCAGGCCCGCGTCGACCAGGTAGTGCGCGAACACCCGCACGCCGTTGCCGCACATCTCCGCGATCGAGCCGTCGGCGTTGCGGTAGTCCATGAACCAGTCGCCCGACTCGGCCTTCACCACGCGCAGCACGCCGTCCGCGCCGAGGCCACGCTGCCGGTCGCACAGCGCCCGCACGCGCGCCTCGGTCAGGTCCAGCGCGCCGTCCGGGTCGGGCAGCAGCACGAAGTCGTTCTCGGTGCCGTGACCCTTGAGGAATTCCACTCCGCCCACGTCTACCAGACTAATGGGACAGTAGACGCAGCACTTCCCCGACCAGGTCGGGGCGGGCCGCGTCGAACCAGGTGATCCGCCGGTCGCGGCGGAACCACGAGCGCTGCCGCCGGACGAACCGGCGGGTGGCGCGCGCGGTCTCCTCGGCGGCGGCCTCCAGGTCGTGCTCGCCGTCGAACGCCGCGAGCACCTGCTGGTAGCCGAGCGCGCGCGCCGCCGTGCGACCGTCGCGCAGGCCCACGGCCTCCAGCTTCCGCACCTCGTCGACCAAACCGGCCTCGAACATCCGCTCCACGCGCAGGTCGACCCGCTCGTCCAGCTCGGCGACCTCGCGGTCGACCCCCACCAGCACCGTGCCGTAGAGCGCGGGGCCGGGCTTGGGCAGGTTCGCCGAGAACGGCTGCCCGGTCAGCTCGATGACCTCCAGCGCCCGCACGACGCGGCGGACGTTGCCGGGCAGGATCGCCAGGGCGGCGGCCGGGTCGAGCTCGGCCAGCCGGGCGTGCAGCGCGGGCCCGCCGACGACGGCCAGCTCCTCCTCCAGCCGGGCACGGACGGCCTCGTCCGTGCCGGGGAACTTGAGGTCGTCCAGCACGGCCTGCACGTACAGGCCGGAGCCGCCGACGAGGACCGGTCTCGTGCCCTTCGCCAGCAGCTCCTCGACGAGGGCGCGGGTGTGCCGCTGGTAGGCGGCGACGGAGGCGGTCTCGGTGACGTCCAGGACGTCGAGCAGGTGGTGCGGGACGCCCTGCCGCTCGGCCTCGGTGACCTTCGCCGTGCCGATGTCCATGCCCCGGTAGAGCTGCATCGCGTCGGCGTTGACCACCTCGCCGCCGAGCTCGAGCGCGAGGCGGACGGCGAGGTCGGACTTGCCGGTGGCGGTGGGGCCGACGACGGCGACGGGGACGGTCACGCCCCAGTTTCCCAGACGGCGACGTGGTACCCGACGCCGTAGGGCACCAGCAGCTCGGAGCGGACGCACCGCCACGGCCCGGTCGCCTCGGCGAGCCCGGCGAGCACCTGCCACGCGGCCCGCCCGTCCACGCCCAGCTCGACGGCGAGCGCCGGGTCCAGGTCGCGCAGCGCCTCCGGGTCGGCGGCCGCCAGTGCGGCGCGCACGCCGTCGTCGAACGGTCCGGCGCGGTCGTCCGGGCGGCCGATGGACGCCTCGCCGTGGCGGTGCGAGCCCGACCCGAGGACGAGGACCCCGACCTCCGGCTCCGCCGCGAACTCCTTCCCGAGTGCGAAGCAGTCGGCGGGCGCGAGATCCGGGTGGACCAATTCCACCCGAACGGTCATCGCTCCCGCGGCGGCCCGCAACCACCCGGCGACGAGCGCGGGCAGCGGCAGATCGGGGTCCGAAGTGGACTCGACGGCCGAAAGCGCCACCGGCACATCCACGCCGTAACCGCGGAACGTCCCGGAGATGTCCGGGCCGACCGTCCCGCGACCGGACGGATCACCCGCGATCGCCACCCAGTGGAGTGAGCTGTCCGCCAGCTCCCGAGCCGCCCCGACGCACGCCGAGCGCAACGCCGCGGTCTCCTCCACGGCGCCACCGACCAGCTCGGGCACCAGCAGAGGCGGGTTCGGCAGCACCGCCAGACGTCGGATCACACCTCGTGACGCTACCCATCTTCGACACCGCAGTACCGGGCCGAGCTCTGACCTGTTTGAATGCGCGCGGGGTACTGGAGACGATGAGACGGTCCAGGTACTCGGTGCTGGGCCCCGCCGGTGGCGGGGCGCCCGTGGTTGGCACGGGCACCACGAAGTGGGCAGGCGAGGAGGAAGCCGGCGATGACGGAGCACGAGACGACACCGGAGACCACTGGTGACAGTGGTGGATCGACAACGGTGATCGAGGGAACGAAGCAGGAGAGCGCCGCGGTGGCCGCTCCGCCGGTCCCCGTGGCGTCGGACCACCCTGACCGCTGGGGACGAGTGGACGCGGACGGCACCGTCTACGTCAAGACGGCCGACGGCGAGCGCGTCGTGGGGTCCTGGCAGGCGGGCGAGCCCGAGGAGGGCCTCGCGCACTTCGCGCGCCGGTTCGACGACCTGCGCACCGAGGTCGAGCTGCTCGTGGCGCGGCTGTCCTCCGGCGCGGGAGACCCGAAGCACGCGCTCACGAGCGCGAAGCACGTGCAGGAGACGCTGAAGGACGCCGCGGTCGTGGGCGACCTCGACGCGCTGGCCAAGCGCGTGGAGCACGTGCTGGCCAAGGCCGAGGAAGGCCTGGAGAAGGCCAAGACGGCCAAGGAGGCCGCGCGCACCCAGTCCGTGGCGCGCAAGCAGGAGCTGGTCGAAGAGGCCGAGACGCTGGCCAACGAGTCGACCCAGTGGAAGACCACGGGCGACCGGCTGCGGCAGATCCTCGACGAGTGGAAGACCATCCGCGGCGTCGACCGCAAGACCGACGAGCAGCTGTGGCGGCGGTTCTCCAAGGCGCGCGACGCGTTCAACCGCCGTCGCGGATCGCACTTCGCGGACCTCGACCGCCAGCGCGGCGTGGCGAAGAACCGCAAGCAGGAGCTGGTCGAGGAGGCCGAGAAGCTCGTCCAGTCCGACGACTGGGGCCCCACGGCCGGTCGGTACAAGGACCTCATGGTCGAGTGGAAGGCGGCGGGTCGGGCTCCCAAGGAGGCCGACGACGTGCTCTGGCAGCGCTTCCGCGCAGCGCAGGACGCGTTCTTCGCGCGCCGCTCCGAGGCGTTCAACGAGCGCGACGCGGAGTTCGGCACCAACGCCCAGCTGAAGGAAGCCCTGCTGGCCGAGGCCGAGGCCATCGACCCGTCCGGCGACTTGGAGGCCGCGCGCAACCAGCTCTACAAGATCCAGGAGCGGTGGGACGCGATCGGCAAGGTCCCGCGCGAGCGCGTGCGCGACCTCGAGGGCAAGCTGCGCGCGATCGAGGAGAAGGTCCGCGGCGCCGTCGACGCCCAGTGGCGTCGCTCCGACCCCGAGGCCGAGGCCCGCGTGGCCCAGTTCCGCGAGCGCGTGGAGCAGTTCGAGGCCCAGGCCGAGAAGGCCAGGTCCGCGGGCGACAAGCGCCGCGCCGAGCAGGCCGAGGCCCAGGCGAAGCAGTGGCGCGAGTGGCTGTCCGCCGCCGAGGCGGCCGTCGCCACCCGCTAGGTCAGGTGTGAAAGGGGGGTCTCTCCGCGGAGAGACCCCCCTTTCACATACCGGGTCGGGACGCCGCCAGCTTCAGCCACTTCACCAGCAGCACGAGCATCGCGAGGACGGCCACGATCAGCCCTGCTCCCGGTCCGGGGCCTGGCGTGTGGCTGGTGGTGGTCTGCTGCATCCAGATCGACAGCACGCCGCTCACCGACGCCACGAAGCAGCCGAGCGCGCAGAACCACACCAGCGCCCACCGGCGCAGCATCAGGCTCACCGCCGACAGCAGCACCCCGGCGATCACCGACGCGAACGCGAACACCTTCGGCAGCACGCCCACCTTCACCCCGTCGGGGATCTGGCCGAGCAGGATGTGCCAGCCGCGCGCCTCTCCCGCCCACGGCAGCAGGTGGGCCACGACCAGCGTGAACACCGCCACGGCGATCAGCAGCGCGCCCGCTCCGGGGTCGACGCGCTTGGCGGCCGACTTGCCCACCTGGTCGATCTCGTCGCGCAGCCGCGAGAGGTCGTCGGACTCACCGGTCACTGGACGCCGCACCCGGCCACCGCGGGCAGGGGCGCGGGAGCGCCGAACGACGGCAGCCCCAGCGTGATGCCGGGGGTCTTCGGCTTGAGGCCGGCCTCGGACATGTCGCCCGCCCTCGTGCGCCGGTGGCTGATCAGCGGCCCGTCCGCGACCACGTAGTGCGGCGCGCCGTAGGTCACCACGGTCTCCACCACGTCGCCGGGGCGGACGTGGGCGTCACCCGGTGTGAAGTGCACCAGACGGCCGTCACGGGCCCGCCCGCTGAGCCTCAGCGTCTCGGCGTCGCGCTTGCCCTCGCCGGTCGCGACCAGGACCTCGATCCGGCGACCGACCTGCTCCTGGTTCAGCTCCAGCGCCATGGCCTCCTGGAGCTCGATGAGCCGGTCGAACCGCTCCTGCACGACCTTCTTCGGCAGCTGGTCCGGCAGCGACGCGGCGGGCGTGCCGGGCCGCTTGGAGTACTGGAACGTGAACGCGTTGGTGAACCGCGACTGCCGGACGACGTCCAGGGTCGCCTGGAAGTCCTCCTCGGTCTCGCCGGGGAAGCCGACGATGATGTCGGTGGTGATGGCCGCGTCCGGCATCGCCTCGCGCACCTTGTCCAGGATCGCCAGGTACTTCGTCGAGCGGTACGAGCGGCGCATCTCCTTGAGGAGCCGGTCCGAGCCGGACTGCAACGGCATGTGCAGCGAGTGGCACACGTTCGGCGTCTCGGCCATCGCGGCGATCACGTCGTCGGTGAAGTCCTTCGGGTGCGGCGAGGTGAACCGCACGCGCTCCAGGCCCTCGATCGCGCCGGTCGCGCGCAGCAGCTTGCCGAACGCGAGCCGGTCGCCGAACTCGACGCCGTAGGAGTTGACGTTCTGCCCGAGCAGCGTCACCTCCAGCACGCCCTGGTCGACGAGGGCCTGCACCTCGGCGAGCACGTCGCCGGGGCGGCGGTCCTTCTCCTTGCCGCGCAGCGACGGGACGATGCAGAACGTGCACGTGTTGTTGCAGCCCACCGACACCGACACCCAGCCCGAGTAGGCCGAGTCGCGCTTGGCGGGCAGCGTCGACGGGAAGGTCTCCAGCGAGTCGAGCAGCTCGACCTGCGCCTCCTGGTTGTGCCGGGCGCGTTCGAGCAGCACCGGCAGCGACCCGAGGTTGTGGGTGCCGAACACGACGTCCACCCACGGCGCGCGGCGGACGATGTCCGCCTGGTCCTTCTGCGCCAGGCAGCCGCCGACGGCGATCTGCATGTCCGGGTTCGCGGTCTTGGCGGGCGCGAGGTGCCCGAGCGTGCCGTACAGCTTGTTGTCGGCGTTCTCGCGGACCGCGCAGGTGTTGAACACGACCACATCCGGCGCGACGTCCCCGGTGGCGGGCGCGTAGCCCGCGTCCTCCAGCAGGCCTGCGAGGCGCTCGGAGTCGTGCACGTTCATCTGGCACCCGAACGTGCGGATCTGGTAACTGCGGGTCACTGCGGCCATCCTTCCGTCGGGTTCAGGGTAGAGCGCGAACGTGACACGATGCGCAGGTGTCGGGAACAGGGCGGCGAGTACACGCCGCCGGGGCCGTGCTGGCCCTGGCGGCCATGGCGCTGAGCGCTTGCGGGAACGACCTGGCGTCGCTGAAGCTGACCATGGCGTCGGGCGTCGAGAAGGGCGTCTACAACCGGTTGAGCGCGGCGCTCGCCGACGCGTGGACCGAGCAGCTCGGCATCGAGCACCCGCAGGTCGCGGCCACCAAGGGGTCGATCGACAACCTGGAGCGGCTGCGCACGGGGCAGGCGAACGTCGGGTTCTCGCAGGCCGACGCCGCCGAGATGGCCGCGGTCGACGAGCCGGGCAAGCACAAGCTGTACGCGCTGGCCCGGATGCACGACGACTACCTCCAGGTGGTGGTCCGCGACGACCTGAAGGTCAACCGGCTCGTGGACCTCAAGGGCCTGCGGGTGTCGATCGGGTCGGAGACCTCGGGCGTGCGGCTGATCGCCGACCGGCTGCTCGAGTCGGCGGGCATCTCCCCCGACTCGGACCTGCGGGTCCAGCACCTCGACCTCAACGAGGCCAGCGACGCCATGCTCGCGGGCTCGCTGGACGCGTTCATCTGGTCCGGCGGCCTGCCGACGCTGCGCGTCACGCAGCTCGCCCAGTCGGTGAAGGTGAAGATGCTGGACCTGACCGACGTGCTCCCCGAACTGCGCAAGCGCTACCCCGTGTACGGCTCGGCGACGCTGCCCGCGTCGGCGTACAGCCTGCCGGGCAACGCCGTGACGACGTTGACCGTGCGCAACTTCCTGCTGGTCAACGACCAGATGAGCGACGAGGCCGCCGAGGCTCTGGCCCGCGGGCTCATCGACGCTCAGCCGCGGCTGGAGGCGGCGAGCCCCGCCGCCCGGTCCATCGAGATCCGCGCCGCCATCGAGACCACGCCGATCCCGCTGCACCCCGGAGCCCTGCGCTACTACCGCGACGCGAAGCTCTAGTCCACGGCGGGGATCGTCACGATCACGGTGAGGCCCTCGCCCTCGGGGCTCTCCAGGACGACCCGGCCGTCGACGCGTTCGACGACGCGCCGCACGATCGACAGGCCGAGCCCGGAGCCGGACACGTTCTGGTGGGCCTGGCCGCGCCAGAACCGGTCGGTGGCGCGCTCCAGCTCGTCGGGCTCCAGGCCGGGGCCCTGGTCGCGGACCGAGATCTGCACCCAGCCGTCGAGGCGGCGGACGTCGACGTGCACGAGGGTGTCCTCGCGGGTGAACTTGAACGCGTTGTCGAGCAGCGCGTCGAGGATCGCCGGGACGCCGCCGGGCGGGGCGAGCGCCGCGCCGCCGGGTTCGCCGTCGAGCACGAGGTGCACGTTCTTCGCGACGGCGGCGGGCTGCCACGCGGACAGCCGTCCGGCGATGTCGCGGTCCACGTCGACCACGACCGGGTCGACCGAGCTGGACTCGGTGCGCGCCATCGACAGCAGCTCGTCCAGGATGCGGTTGAGCCGGTCGGCCTCGTCGAGCGCGGCGACCTGGTGCACCTCCGCCTCCTCGTCGACGTGACCCTCCAAATTGGACAGTCGGAGTTTCAGCGCGGTCAACGGGTTGCGCAGCTGGTGCGACGCGTCCGCGACGAACGCGCGCTGCGCGGCCAGCGCGTCGCTCACGTTCGTCGCCATCTGGTCGAACGAGCGGCTCAACTGGCGCAGCTCCGGCGGACCGCTGTCGCTGCCGACGGGCGTCACCGGGCGGCCGGACACGACGGCGGCCAGCAGCCTGCCCGTCGCGTCGTCGAGCCGCTGGACCGGCCGCAGCGTCCACCGGACCAGCGGCAACGCCGCGAGCACGCCCAGCGCCAACGCCAGCGCGCTGCCCGTGAGCAGCACGCTCCACCAGATGAGCACGCGCCCGCGGGACTTCTGCGTCGGCGAGAACGTGACGACCGCGGCGCGCACCTCGCCGCCGATGAGCACCGGTTCGGCCAGCACCAGGTCCTCGTCGTCCCACGGCATCAGCACCGGCGGCGCGGACGGCAGCTTCCCCACCAGCGCGCCGGTGATCATCTCCGGCACGCCCGTACCGGACAGGTCCACGTCCTCGCGCGAGGTGGCCAGCACGTTGCGGTCGCGGTCCAGCAGCACGACGGCGATGCCGTAGACCTCCTCGTACCGCCGCAGCGACGGCTCCAGCAGCTTCGACTGGCCGTCGATCAGCGTCTGCTGGGCGACCGAGGCGAACCGGCTCGTGTCGGTCAGCCGGTCGAGGAACAGCTCCTGCTGCTCGGCGGCCGCGACCCCGCGACCCAACGGCAGGCCGAGGCCGAGGAGCACCAGCACGACGAGGGCCAGGACGATGCCGAGCAGCCGGGAGCGCACGTCAGCGGCCCGCGGCGGGGGTGCCGAGCCGGTAGCCGACGCCGCGCACCGTCTCCAGCAGGTCCGAGCGGCCGAGCTTCGTGCGCAGGGTGGCGACGTGGACGTCCAGCGTCCGGTTCGCGCCCGACCACGTGCGGCCCCAGATCTCGGCCAGGATCCGCTCGCGCGTGCATACCGCGCCGCCCGCGGCCACGACCAGCGCCAACACCTGGAACTCCTTGCGCGAGAGCGCCACGACCGACCCCGCCACCGTCACCTCGTGGCGCGCGAGGTCGACCATCACGTCCCCGATCGTGAACACCTCGGTGCCGGTGCCGCCGACGCCCACCGGGTCGCCGCGCCGCCTGCGCACCGCGTGCACGCGCGCCACCAGCTCGCCGACGTCGTACGGCTTGACCAGGTAGTCGTCCGCACCCGCGTGCAGACCGAGGATCCGGTCGTCGATCTCGCCCCGCGCGGACACCACGATGATGGCCACGTCGCTCGCCGCGCGGATGCTCCGGCACAGCGTCACACCGTCCACATCGGGCAGTCCGAGGTCCAGCAAGACCACATCCACCCCTAACAATCGGTCGAGAGTACCCCTACCTGTAGCTTGGCGATCAACGGTGAAACCGCGTCGCGTCAGCGCCGGGACCAGCGCTTCTGCAACGCGGTCGTCGTCCTCGACGAGCAGCACTCGCACTGTGGTCCCTTTCGGGTAGGGGTCGCCGACCTGTGACAGAGTTGAGACCCTAAGTCTTGCTCAATGTCGTGGACTGGTGTGGTGGCTGCACCTAGGTTTTGCCCAGCGCTGACAATTGCCAGTTGGAGGATCGGATGACTGCCCCCTCTCCCGCACCGCCGATGATCAAGATGGCGGGCGTGGACAAGTTCTTCGGCCCTCTGCACGTTCTGAAGAACGTCAACCTGGAGGTGCCGAAGGGCCAGGTGGTCGTCGTCCTGGGTCCGTCAGGCTCCGGCAAGTCGACGCTGTGCCGCACCATCAACCGCCTGGAGCCCATCAACTCGGGCACGATCGAGGTCGACGGGCAGCCCCTCCCCGCCGAAGGCAAGGAACTCGCCCGCCTGCGCGCCGACGTGGGCATGGTGTTCCAGTCCTTCAACCTGTTCGCGCACAAGAGCATCGTCGACAACGTGCTGCTCGCACCGATCAAGGTGCGCAAGGTTCCCTCGAACGAGGCCTTGGAGCACGCGACGGAACTGCTGGAGCGGGTCGGCATCGCGAACCAGGCCGAGAAGTACCCCGCCCAGCTGTCCGGTGGCCAGCAGCAGCGCGCCGCCATCGCGCGAGCGCTGGCCATGCGCCCGAAGGTCATGCTGTTCGACGAGCCCACCTCCGCGCTGGACCCGGAAATGGTCCAGGAGGTGCTGGACGTCATGACGACCTTGGCCAAGGAAGGCATGACCATGCTCGTGGTGACCCACGAGATGGGCTTCGCCCGCAAAGCCGCGGACCGCGTCATCTTCATGGCGGACGGCGAGATCGTCGAGGACTCGACGCCGACCGAGTTCTTCTCGGCGCCGAAGTCCAACCGCGCGAAGGACTTCCTCGGCAAGATCCTCACCCACTGAAGTCTCGGCATTTCGCGACGCCCGACAGGCGTCGCCTGATCCACACAGAGCAGGAGAAGGACGATGAGGGCTCGTACCCTTGCGGCGGTGCTGCTTGCCGGCGGCCTCGCGTTGACGGCATGCGGCAAGGAGGGCACTCCGGGGGACACCGGCGGTACCGCCCCCTCCCAGGCCGCGGCCACGGACGTGAAGATCGAAGGCTCGCCGACGTTCGACAAGATCAAGACGCGTGGCCGTGTCGTGATCGGCGTCAAGGAGGACCAGCCCGGTCTGGGCTTCAAGGACCCGACGACGAACAAGTACAGCGGCTTCGACATCGAGATCGCGAAGCTGATGGCCGCGAAGATCGGCTACTCCGAGGACAAGATCGACTACAAGGCGATCGCCTCCGCCGGTCGTGAGCAGGCGCTGATCAACGGCGACGTCGACTACTACGTCGGCACGTACACGATCAACGCCGGTCGCAAGGAGAAGATCTCCTTCGCGGGCCCGTACTACACCGCGGGTCAGGACCTCCTCGTGCGCACGGACGAGACGACGATCACCGGCAAGGACACCCTCAAGGGCAAGAAGGTCTGCTCGATCACCGGGTCCACGCCGATCAAGAAGGTCCGCGACGAGGGCCTGACCGAGCCGGAGAACATCACCGAGCTCCAGACGTACTCCCAGTGCGTCGCCAAGCTGGCCGACAAGTCGGTCGACGCCGTCACCACCGACGACGCGATCCTCAAGGGCTTCGCCGCGCAGGAGCCCGGCAAGTTCAAGGTCATCGGCAAGCCGTTCTCCCTGGAGCCCTACGGCATCGGCCTCGCGAAAGACGACACCGTGCTCCGCGGCAAGTTCTTCGACATCCTCGAGGCGGCGCTGAAGGACGGCACCTGGCAGACGATCTACGACAACACGCTGGGCAAGTCGGGTTCGGCCGCCACCAAGCCGATCATCGAGCGCTACTGACCCAGGTGGTGGGCGGGGGGCCCGCCCCCGGGGGGGGGACCCGCCCCCCCAAAAACCCCC
>NZ_JBHYHC010000178.1:0-15519 GCF_042738955.1 Umezawaea sp. NPDC059074 | reverse complement strand
GTGGCCGCGTTGGACGGCGGTCGTCAGCGCCCGCTGCACGCGGCGTTCCGCCTCGTCGAGCCGGTCGGTGACCATCAGGGTGCTGATCGCGGACCAGATGCCCGACCGTTCGGGGGTCAGGTCGTCGCCGACGAGCGCCGACCGCGCGAGTGCCACGGCCCGGTCGACCGGCCCACCTTCGAACACCGCCTCCACCGACAGGTGCGCGTCCACGACCGCGCGGGGGCTGTCGGGGCGGCGGGCGAACGCGTCGATCCGGTGGAGGAACTCCTTGCGGCCGGCCAGGTGGCCGCGGGTGATGCCGACGAGTTCGGCTCCCACCTCGATCTCCAGCGCCGGGTCCACGCCCGTGGGCAGGTCGTCGGCGGCGGTGGCCAGCAGGGTGATGGCGTCGCCCGCTTCGCCGCAGGCGTTGCGGAACCGAGCGAGGCTGTAGCCGCAGAGCGCCCGCTGCGCCGGGGTCTCCGCCAGGGAAAGCGCTTCCCCGAGGTGTGCCTCGGCGGCGTCGATGGCCAGGTCGTGGGCCTGGCAGTTGCCCAGCTGCCTGCTGATCTCCGAGCGGTCCGAGCGGGCGGGTGGTTCGGTGCGGGCACGGGCCAGGTACACGGCCGCGCCGCCCGGTGATCCACTGCGAGCCGCCTGGGTGGCCGCGGTCAGCAGGACGGCGACGCGCTCGGCGTCGGCCTCGGGGGCTGTGCGCAGCAGGTGCGAGGCGACGGTCGCGACCGGTTCGCCCGCGTGGGCCAGGACCTTCGCCGCGCGGCCGTGGGCGGCGTCGCGGTCCACCGGTGGGATCAGCGACAGCGTCACGTCGCGGACCACGGCGTGCACGAACGACGGTGGGTCCTCGCGTTCGAAGATCCCGTACCTGGTCAGCTTTTCCGCGGCGTCCGCGGTCACCGGCAGCGGGAGGTCGGCCTGGCCCGCGACCAGGGGCAGGGCCGCGCCGTCGCCCAGCACGGCCACCGCGCGGGCGACCCGTTGCACCTCCTCCGGTTGCCGCCGCAGCCGTGCGGCCACGTACCGGCGCACGGCGTCCGGGCCCGCGGCCTCCACCGACGCCGCGGCGGCCGCGTCGGGGCGGACGTCGTCGCCGACGAGGACCCGCAGGAGTTCCCGGACGAACAAGGGGTTTCCGGCCGTGGTGCGGTGGCAGGCGGCGCAGAACTCGTCGTCGGCCGTGTCCCCGAGGTCCCGTCGGACCAGTTCGGCGACGCCGTCGCGGCTCAGGCTCCGCAACGCCAGCACGGTGACGTCGTCGGCGGCCAGCACGTCGTCCAGCAGGCCCTCGTCGTCGTGCTCGGCGGACCTCGTGGCCAGCACCATCGTGACGGCGATCGAGTCGAGCCTGCGGGCGAAGAAACCCAGGAACCGCAACGAAGGCGCATCCACCCACTGCGCGTCGTCCACGAGCAGGAGCACGGGGCCGCGCTCGGCCAGGCTGACCAGCAGCCAGTACAGGCCGTTGAGCACCGCGTGCAGGGAGTCGGCCGTGGCTGCGGGCGTGCCGAAGAGGTGCCGGGCCGCGCCCGCCGCGCCGGCGAACAGCTCCTCGCGCGCCCGGCCGTCCCTGGGCAGCGCGGGTTCCACCAGTTGCGCGACGACGCCGAAGGTGAAGTCCTGCTCCAGCTCGGCGCCGCGTGCGGTCAGCACCACGACGCCCGCGTCGGAGGCCAGTTCTCGTGTGCGGCGGATCAGCGCGGTCTTCCCGAGGCCCGCGGCGGCGTCCAGGACGACGACGCCCCCGTGCCCGGCCCGCAACCTGGTGACAGCCCGTTCGAGCGCCCGGATCTCCCCGTGGCGCTCCACCAGACCCACCGTCACCCGACCCCGCCGTCCCGATCCTCGCCCGACCTCGGGAGCCACATCCTAGTCACCGCAAGGAAGTGAGCCGATCTTGCCGTCGGACCGTCTCACTTCGCGGGTCTTGCCCGCCGCCGGACCGCGAGCTACTTTGAACACATGTTCAGAACTAGCGTTCAACGCAGGACGCCGGTCCGCGAACGCGGGTACGACGTCGCGGTCGTCGGAGGTGGACTGGCGGGACTGGCGACGGCGCTGCGCCTCCAGGCGCGCGGGCTGTCGACCGTGGTGCTGGAGGCGCACGGGCACGCGGGCGGCTGCGCGGGCTACTACCGCAGGCGCGGCTTCAGCTTCGACGTCGGCGCGACCACCCTCGTCGACTTCGAGCCCGGCGGCGTCGGGGCCGAACTGCTCGACACCGTCGGCATGGCCCCGCTCGCCGGGGAGGCCCTGCCCGGTTACGTCGCCTGGCTGCCCGACCGCACGGTGGTGCTGCACCGCGACCAGCGGGCGTGGCACGCGGAACGGGCGCGCGCCTTCGGCGACACCGAGCGCCACCGCGCGTTCTGGGCCCTGCTCGACCGCCTCGCGGGCGTGTTCTGGGAGGCCAGCCGCGCGGGCGTCCGGTTGCCGATGCGTACTGCGGCCGACGTCTTACACAACGCCCGCGCCCTGCGGCCCAAGGACCTGCCGCTGGCCCGGCACGTCGGCGGGACGCTCGGCGGGGCGCTGCGCAAGCACGGGCTGCGCGACGACGACGGGCTGGTCGGCCTGCTGGCGATGCTCGTCGAGGACACCGTGCACAGCACCGTGGACCGGGCGCCGCTGGTCAACGCCGCGCTGGGCATCACGATCCGGGGCGCGGGGCTGACCAGGGCGACGGGCGGGATGCGCGGCTTCTGGCGGGCGCTCGTGGCGCACTACCGGTCGTTGGGCGGCGAGTTGCGCGCCGGGTGGCGGGTCGAGCGGATCACCGGCGGGCGGGACGACTTCACCGTCCACGGTGGACGCGGGATCGTGCGGGCGGACCAGGTGGTCAGCGCCGTGCCGACGTCCGTGACGGCGGGTCTCGCCGACGTGGCCGGGGTGCGGGAGGCGTTGCGGCCCTTCCTGGTCCGCGACGCCGGGGACCTCGGCGGGGCGGTCGTCGTGTGCCTGGGCGTCCCCTCGGACGAGGTCGACGGGCAAGCCCTGACGCACCACCAGATCCTGCGCTCCTACCGCCGTCCGCTGGGCGACGGGAACAACATGTTCGTGTCCGTGTCGACCCCCGGCGACACCGACAGCGCGCCCGCCGGGCACCGGGCGGTCATGCTGTCGACCCACACCGACCTGGCCGACTGGGAGGGGCTCGACGACGTCGAGCACGCCCGTCGCCGCGACGCGCTCGGCGACCTGCTCGTGTCCCAGGCCCGCGAGGTGTACCCGCGGCTGGCGGCACGGGCCGTGGTGCGGGAGGTCGGCACGCCCCGGACCTACGAGCGCTTCACCTCGCGGCCGCGCGGCGCGGTCGGCGGCGTGCGGCAGAGCACCGCCAACAGCAACCAGCACGCCGTCCCGCACGACCTGGGCGTGCCCGGCTTCTGGGTCGTCGGCGACACCACGTGGCCGGGGCTCGGCACCGTGGCCTGCGTCTTGGGCAGCCGGATCGTGGCCGACGGCGCCACCCGACTCGCGAAGGTGAGGACCGCGTGACCCCGTCCCTGAACGACCTCGGCACCGACCTGCTCGTGACGAACCGCCGCCGCCGGGTGCTGGCACTGGCCCGGCCACCGATCGGGGTCGCGGTCTTCGCCCTGACCGCGTGGTGGGCCGACTCGACGCCGTGGGTGTGGCTCCTGACCCCGGTGGTGGTGTTCGGCGTCTTCGTCGCGGTCGTGACGGTCACCCACGACGTCGTGCACCGCTCGATCGGCCTCGGTCCGAAGGCGACCGAGTGGGCGCTGTTCCTGTGCGGGCTGGTGCTGCTGGAGAGCGGCCACGCCTACCGCGCGACCCACGTCCAGCACCACCGGCTGTTCCCGCACGACGACGACCCGGAGGGCTACCCCGCGCACCTGTCGTTCGTCGGCGCGGTGCTGTACGGGCCGGTGTTCCTGGTCGGCCTGTGGCGGTGGGCCTACCGCCGCGGCGCCCAGCGCGGGTGGCTCGTCGTCGAGGCGTGCGCGCCGGTCCTGGCGCTGGCGGGCGGCGTGGCGCTGTGGTCGACGACGCCCGCGCTGCTGGTCTACGCGGTGATGGCGGTCGTGGGCAGCTGGGTGTACCCGCTGCTGACCGTGTACCTGCCGCACCACGACTTCGGCGACACCCCGCTCACCCAGACCCGCACCCTGCGCGGCCGGATCGTCCCGGCGGTGTTCCTGGAGCTGACCTACCACTTGGAGCACCACCTGTACCCCGCCGTCCCCAGCCACCACCTGGCCGAGCTGGGCCGCAGGCTCGACCCGTTCCTCGCGAGCCAGGGAGTGCGCCCGCGGAAGGTCCCCTAGGATCAGCGGCGATGACCCGCAAAGCCGAGGCCCGCGACCGCATCCTGCGCGCCACCGTCGAGACCCTGGCGACACAGGGCTTCCCCGCCTCCACCGCGCGCGCCATCGCGACGACGGGCGGCTTCGCGCCGGGCGTCATCTACTACCACTTCGAGGACCTGGACGACCTGTTCGTCGCCGCCATGCGGCACACGAGCGACAACCGCATGGCCCGCTACGTGGAGCGGACCGCCGAGTTGGCGGGCGCGACGGAGTCCCTGCGCACCCTGCGCGAGCTGTACGAGGAGGACGTCGCCACCGGCCACATCGCGGCGGTGCAGGAGCTGGTCGCGGGCGGCGCGGGCTCGCCCCGCCTGGCGGAGGGCGTGCGCGCCGAGGTGACCAGGTGGGAGGACTTCGCCGAATCCCTGCTGAGCCGCTTCCTCGACGACACCCCGTTCGGCGTCCTCATCCCGAAGCGCGAGGTCGCCAAGGCGGCCATGGCCTTCTACCTCGGCCTGGAGATGCTCGCCCACCTCGACGGCGACCGCTCACGGGGAGCCGCGATCTTCGACTCGGCCCAGGGCATGGCGGCCATGATCGACACCTTCCTCCCGCCCGCGGCGCGCGACTAGCCCAGGGCCCGGTCCACCGCCGCGCGGATCGGGGTGAGGTCGATGTCGGTGGTGAGGGTGGTCAGGTCGGCGGTCACCGGCAGGGGCTTCTCCACGCCGAGCAGGGCGCGGAACAGGCGGGGGTGGACCGTGAGGCCGAGGAGTTCGGTCGCGGTCTCGCCCGCGGACTCGGGGGTGAGGGCTCGGTTTTCCACGAGGAACGTCGTGAGGCGGTCGTGGGACGTGGCGAAGATGGCGTCGTAGTAGCCCGCCGACGCTTCGGGGAGGCGTTCCGCCTCGGCGATGCCCATGCGGCAGGTGCGCAGGGCCGGTTCGCGGAGCAGCAGTTGGAGGAAGCGGGCGCAGTAGAGGGTGACGTCGCCGTCGTAGTCGGCAGGCGTCTTGAGCTTGTCCAGGTACATCTCGCGGGCCAGGGTCACGACGGCGGCGAACAGCTTGTCCTTGCTCTCGAAGTGGGCGTAGAGCGACCTCTTCGACGTTTCCGCGCGGGCGGCCACCACGTCCATCGACGCGCGGTCGAAGCCCGACTCCAGGAAGACGTCCTTCGCCACCACCAGGATGTGCTCGCGCAGCGCGTCACCGCGTCGTGCCATGGAGCCCTTGCCTTCCCCGAAGTAAACGGTACAGTGGAGTTTACTTCCACCCGCACCGAGGAGCTTCCCTTGATCGTCCTCACCGCGCCCACGGGCGCCATCGGCCGCCAAGTGCTCGACAACGTCCTGAACAGCGACGAGTCTATCCGCGTGATCGTCCGCGACCCCTCCCGGCTGCCCGCGGCCGCCCGTGACCGGGTCGAGGTCGTCCAGGGGTCGCACGGTGACGCGGACGTCGTCGCCAAGGCATTCGCGGGCGCTGACGCCGTCTTCTGGCTCGTGCCGCCGAACCCGCGCGCCGAGAACCCGGAGGCCGCCTACTCCGGCTTCAGCCGCCCGGCCTGCGAGGCCTTCACCGAGCAGGGGGTGCGGCGGGTCGTCGGCGTCTCCGCGTTGGGACGCGGTGTGACGACGGACGCCGGACTTGTCACGGCGACGCTGGACCTGGACGACCTGATCGCGTCCACCGGCGTGCACTACCGGGCGTTGACCATGCCGTCGTTCATGGACAACCTGCTCCGCCAGACCGAGGCGCTGAAGACCGACGGCGTCTTCTCCCTCCCGTTCGCCCCCGACCACGCGGCCCCGATGTGCGCCACCCGCGACATCGCCGCCGTCGCCGCCGACCTGCTGCTCGACCCCACGTGGACCGGCGTCGACAGCGTGCCGGTCCTCGGTCCGGAGGACCTGTCCCCCACCGACCTCGCGCGGATCATGTCCGACGTGCTGGGCAAGCCGATCCGGTACCGGCGGGGCTCGATCGAGGACTTCGAGGCCCGGCTGCTCGCCGCCGGGGCGACCGAGGCGATGGCGCGGGGCACGGTCGCCATGTACCGGGCCAAGGCCGAGGGCCTGGACAACGCCGAGCCGCGCACCCCGCGCTCCAGCACCCCCACCACGTTCCGCCGGTGGTGCGAGGACGTGCTCAAGCCCGCCGTCCTCGCCTGACCCCGCCCTTGCTCGGCGGGCCCGCCGACCGCCAAGGTGGTGGCATGACAACGGGTGCGGCGCCGTGAGCCTGCGTGGCCGGTTCGACCGCGAGGTGGCCGCCGCGGTCACCGGGCCCGCGCCCGTCGCCGGTCCACCGGTGACCGAGTCGGACTTGGCGGGGTTACCGGAGACCGCGCGGCGGTACCTGCGGTTCATGGGCGTGGTCGGCAGGCCGGTCGACCGGTCGTGCCGCGCCCACCTGGTCGGCCGCTTCCGCCGGGGCCCGAAGTGGACGCGCTGCGAGGCGTGGCAGTGGATCTCCGCCACGCCGGTCACCCGGATCTTCCACCTGCGCCTGGCGTTCGCGCCCGCGATGCCGATGTACGCCACCGACGCCTACGTGGACGGTCGGGGCCGGATGCGCGGCACGGTCGCGGGCGTGACCGTCGCCGACGGGCAGGGGCACGAGTTCGACGTCGGCGAGCTGGTGACGTTCCTGAAGGACGCCGTGGTGTTCGCGCCGTCGATGCTGCTGCGGCTGCCGGTGACCTGGACGCCGGTCGACAACCGCTCGTTCGGCCTCGTGCTGGTCGACCGCGGCATCACCGTGCGCGGCCGGGTCCGGCTCACCGCCGACGGCGCGCCCCGCGACTTCACCACCGAGGACCGCTACGCGGACCTGCCCGACGGCCTGACGCGCACCCGGTGGTCCACCCCGGTGATGGGCTGGACCACCGGGCCGCGACCGAAGCCGTTGACGGGCAGCGCCGTCTGGCACCTGCCGTCCGGGCCGCTCACCTACGCGGAGTTCGACTTCGCCGCGTCGACCGTCGAGCACAACCCGACCGCCTAGGCCCTCAGCGGGGCGCCGACCGCGTGCAGGTGGCGCAGCACGTGGCCGTAGGACGCGAGCCACCCGCACTGCGCGTAGTCGATCCCGTGGCCCGCGCAGAACTCGCGCACGATGACCTGCGCGCGGCGCAGGCTGGGCCTGGGCATGCTGGGGAACAGGTGGTGCTCGATCTGGTAGTTCAGCCCGCCGAGCGCGAAGTCGACCACGGGACCGCCGCGGACGTTGCGCGAGGTGAGGACCTGCTTGCGCAGGAAGTCCAGCGTGTGGCCCGCGGCCAGCGTCGGCATCCCCTTGTGGTTGGGGGCGAACGAGCAGCCCATGTACAGGCCCCACAACGCCTGGTGCACCACCACGAACACGACCCCGGTCCCCGGCGACAGCACGACGAACACGGCGGTCAGGTACGCGGCGAGCTGGCCGAGCAGCAGCGCGGCCTCCAGCGCCCGCGCCTTGACCTCGCGCTTGCGCACCGCCTCGACGCTGGACAGGTGCAGGTCGAAGCCCTCCAGCAGCAGCATCGGGAAGAACAGGAACGCCTGGTGCTTGGCCATCCAGCGGAGGAAACCGCGCTTCGCGCCGCCCTGGCCCACGGTGAACGCCAGCACGCTGATCTGGACGTCCGGGTCGTCGTCCTCGTGGTTCGGGTTGGCGTGGTGGCGGGTGTGCTTGCCGATCCACCAGCCGTAGCTCACGCCGATCAGGCCCGCGTGCGCGTAGCCGACGACGTCGTTGGCGCGCTTGCCGCGCAGGATCTGCTTGTGCCCGGCGTCGTGGCCGATGAACGCGATCTGGGTGAACAGGAACGCGAGGCCGGCGGCGGTGAACAGCTGCCACCAGCTGTCGCCGATGAACGCGAACGCGACCCAGCACCCGGCGAACGCCAGCAGGGTGAGGACGATCTTGGCGACGTAGTAGCCGACGCGGCGGTCGAGCAGGCCCGCGTCGGTGATGGCTCGGGACAGGGCGGCGAAGTCACTGCCGCGCCTGGTCGGGGTTTCGAAGGTAGACACCGGGACTCCACAGTCGCGCTTGACAGCGCGCCGGGGTCACGGGCGGCATGGCGTCGCGGTCTGTCCGCGACGTTCCTCCAGAGTGCCACCGGTCCCCCAGGTCGGCAACTCGGGGCCGTACGAAGTGCCTTGTGCGGTCCGTGCACGCCCGTCTACTCTCCGTACGCCACTTCCCCGCCCGCCCGCGGACTCCACGGCCCGGTGAGGAGATCCCCCGTTGAGCACGACCGTCCAGTCCCCGGTGTCGGCGCTGCCCAGCCCCTCGGACGCACTGAGCGTCACCACCCACCGCGCCGGGTCCGTCGTGGTCGTCTCGGCGCACGGTGACGTGGACGCGGCGACCGCGCTCCCCCTGCGCGACCACCTCCGTGAGCTGGTCCGCTCCCACGGCCCGGACCTGGTGCTGGACCTCACCGCGGTGACCTTCTTCGGCGGCGCGGGGCTGACGGTGCTGACCGACGTCCGCGCCGCCGCGAACCGCGCGGGGATCGGCTTCCGCGTGCTGGCGTCCACGCGGGCGGTGCTGGTCCCGCTGCGGGTGACCGGGATGGACACCGTGCTCGACGTGCTCCCGATCCCCCCGCGTCGCTAGCCCGCCACGCGCTCGGGAGGTGCGGTCCACCCCCGACTCGGGAGATCATGGCACCACACCCGAACGCGGCGCGGAGGTGGCGAGGATGGACGGCGACCGCCTCCTGGAGACGTTCGTCGAGCTGGCGGACACGCTGATCGACGACTTCGACGTGATCGACTTCCTGCACCTGCTGGTGGACCGCTGCGTCGAACTGCTCGGCCTCGACGCCGCGGGCCTGCTGCTGGCCGACCGGCACGGCACGCTCCAGCTCGTCGCCAACTCCAACGAGCGGGTCCGCCTGCTTGAGCTGGTCCAGCTGCGCGACGCCGACGGGCCGTGCCTGGAGGCCTTCGCGACCGGCGAGGTGGTCGGCCACCCCGACCTGGCCTCCGCGCACGACCGGTGGCCGCGCTTCGCCACCGCCGCGACGGAGGGCGGGTTCGCCGCCGTGGACGCCGTGCCGATGCGCCTGCGCGGCGAGGTGATCGGCGCGCTCGGCCTGTTCCGCGCCACGCCCGGCGCCCTCACCGGCACCGCGCTGCGAACCGCGCGGGCGCTCGTGGACGTGGCCACCATCGGCCTCCTCCAGGAGCGGTCGATCCGCCACCACGAGGTCCTCGCCGAGCAGTTGCAGACCGCGCTGACCAACCGCGTGGTGATCGAGCAGGCGAAGGGCTTCATCGCCCACCGCCTCGGCGTCGACATGGACGGCGCGTTCGCCGCCCTCCGCGGTTACGCCCGCAGGCGCAACACCAAGCTCAGCGAGGTCGCGGGCTCCGTCATCGCGGGCGGTCTGCACCCCGGCGACCTGCTCGCCCGCTGACCGGTCACGCCCGCGTCGCCATCACGTCCACCAGCGCCCGGATGGTCGGCGAGCGGAACAGGTCGCGGAGCTGGGGCGTCGGCAGGCCGCGGGAGCGCAGGGACGCGCTGATCCGGACGGCCAGCAGGGAGTTGCCGCCGAGGTGGTAGAAGTCGTCGTCCAGACCGACCTCGACGCCGAACGCGGTGCTCCACGCCTCGCGCAGGGCCGCGGCCAACCCGTCGTCGACCGTGGGGTCCGAAGTGGACACCGCCGCCGTCGTGGTCAGCACCGGCTCGGGCAGGCGGGACGCGTCGAGCTTGCCGTTGGTCGTCAACGGCAGGGCCGCGAGCGGCGTCACGGTCGCGGGGACCATGTGGTCGGGCAGGAAACCCGTGGCGCGCTTGCGGATGTCCGCCGGGTCCAGGTCGGCCGGGACGACGTAGGCGTCCAGCCGGGCCTGCGGCGTGCCCTGGTCGCGGACCACGACGGCCGCCGAGCGGACGTCCGGCGACTCCAGCAGGACCGCGCGGATCTCGTCCAGCTCGATGCGGAAGCCGCGGATCTTCACCTGGCTGTCGATGCGGCCCAGGTGGTGCAGGGCGCCGTCGGGCAAGAGCCTGCCGCGGTCGCCGCTGCGGTAGACCACGCCGTCGGCGTGCGGGTCCGGCAGGAACCGCTGGGCCGTCAGGTCGGCGCGGTTGAGGTAGCCGTCCGCCACGCCCGCGCCGCCGACGTACACCTCCCCCGCCACGCCGGGCGGGACCAGACGTCCCGAGGGGTCCATCACGTACAGGTGCCAGCCGGGCAGCGCCGGGCCGACCGAGCGGGACGCGGCCAGCGCCATGCCGCGGTCGAAGGTCTGCGCGGTGACGTGCACGGTGGTCTCGGTGATGCCGAACATGTTCACCACCCGGCAGTCGACGTGGTGGTCGTACCAGCGCAGCAGGACCCGCGCGTCCAGCGGCTCGCCGCCGAACACGACCAGCCGCACGCCCACGGCGGCGTGGTCGACCTCCAGCAGCTGGGTGAACGCCGACGGGGTCTGACTGAGCACCGTGACGCCTTCGGCGACCAGCAGGTCGCGGAACCGCTCAGGGTCGCGGGAGTCGGTGTAGGGCACGACGACCAGCCGCCCACCGGTGAGCAGGCAGCCCCAGATCTCCCACACCGAGAAGTCGAACGCGCTGGAGTGGAACAGCGTCCACACGTCCTCCGACCCCAGCCCGTACTCCTCGCGGGTGGCGTCCACCAGCGCGATCACGTTGCGGTGCGGCACGACCACACCCTTCGGGCGGCCGGTCGAGCCGGAGGTGTAGATCACGTACGCCGCCGCGTCCGCCGAGCCGGGCTCGACCAGCGGGTCGCCCGCCAGGTCTCCGGGCGCGACGACCGGGCCGGACGGGAACTCCGCCAGCGACGTCACCACGAGGACCGCTCCCGCGTCCTCCGCCGTGTACGCCAGGCGTTCGACCGGGTACGCGGGATCTGTTGGCACATAACAAGCCCCGGCCTTGAGCACGCCGAGCAGCACGACCACGAGTTCCGCCGTGCGCTCCAGGCACACGACGACCTTGTCCCCCACCGCGACACCGCGGGCCCGCAGCCCGCCCGCCACCGCGTCGGACCGCTCGTCCAGCTCCCGGTAGGTCAGCCGCGTCGTGCCGTCGCACAGCGCGATCCCGTCCGGGTGCGCCGCCACGACCGCGCGGAACGCGTCCGGCACGGACGTCGGCGTGGTCTTCAGCGCGACCGGCGACCGTCCCAAGGAGACGATCGACTCGACCACGTCCGCGGACAGCACGTCACCGGAGTCCTGGCAGGCCACCAAGTGCCCGGCGAACTGCTCCACGATCGCGGGCGAGAAGTGGCTCCGCAGGTAGTCGAAGCGCAGCGAGGAGGGGCCCGACGAGACGGTCAACGGGAACACCGGTTCCTGGCACGGCACGTACTCGGCTCCGGGGACCTCCGGACCGGTGGACTCCAGCAGGCCGACCGCGTCCGACCCGCCGTACCACGCCAGCACGCGGTCGAACGCCTCCCGCCACGAGTCCCCGCCCGCGACCGGGACCACGTGGACGCCCACGCCGGACCCGCCGCCCAGACCCCACTCCGGCGGCGAGGCGGCGGGCACGGCCACCGCGCCCGCCGCCTCCCACCGCACGGTGGCCGCGGGGTCGAGCAGAGCGGCGGCCAGCTCGCGCACCGGGAGGTCCCGCCGCGCGACGACCACCAGTTCGGCCGCGTCCGCCGAGCGCAGCAGCACGCACCGCACATCGGCGGCCGGTCGGGCCAGTTCCGCCGCCCGCCGCCGCGCCAGCACGGCCGCGGGCACGTCCTCCACCCACAGCCGCGCGCCCGTCAGGCCGCGCAGCCGCTCCGCAAGGCCGTCCGCGTCGACCGGGCCGGTCAACCGGACGCCCACCGCGTGCACCGTCATCGTCTTCCCCCTCGTTCACGGGTTCAGCGCGCGCTGAACCCGCCGTCGACCGTGAGCACCGAGCCCGTGACCTGCCGGGACTCGTCGGACAGCAGGTACACCACGGCGGCGGCGATGTCCTCGGGCTCGATGAGCGCGTTCATCGGCTGCGCCTGCACGAACGTCTCCTCGTGCTCGCCGACCGGCACGTCCAGCGCGCGGGCGATCTCGGCGAGCATCCGCCCCTCCATCGCCGCGTCGTCGCGCACCGAGCCGGGGCACACGGCGTTGACCCGGACCTTCATCGGCGCGAAGTCCAGCGCCGCGGCCTAGGAGAGGCCGATGACGCCGTGCTTCGCGGCCACGTAGCCCGCGAAGTGCCGGTACCCCACCAGTCCCGCGGTGGAGGCGATGTTCACGACGCTGCCGGACCGGTCGGCGCACATCCGCTTGCCCACCGCCCGGATCAGCCGCCACGCCCCGGACAGGTCGACGTCGACCATCAACGTCCACTCGTCCTCGTCGATCTCGTGCACCGGTTTGCCGGACGGCGCGGCGACGCCCGCGTTGTTGACCACGCCGTCGATCCGGCCGAACCGGTCGTACGCCAAGTCCACGGCCTCCGCCACGGCGTGCTGGTCGCGGACGTCGGCCGACCTGGTCAGCACGCCCGCGCCCGCCTCCCGGCAGAGCGCGGCCGTGTGCTCCAGCTGGCCCGCCGTGCCCAGCGGGTAGGGCACGCCGGGGAGGTCGGCGCACACGTCGAGCAGCGCGAGGTCCGCGCCCTCGGCCGCGCACGCCAGCGCGGTCGCGCGGCCGAGACCGCGCGCCGCCCCCGTCACCAGCACCGTCTTGCCGGTCAGTCGCATGAGGTCATCCCCCGTGCACCGCCCGGTCGACCAGCGCGAGCAGCTCGCGGCCGGAGTCGGCGAGGTACATGTGCCCGCCGGGCAGCTCCACCAGCTCGAACCCCGCGCTGGTCGCCGTCGCCCACGCCTCGGCTTGCGCCGCGCTGACCAGCTCGTCGTCCGCCCCGCGCAGGGCCGTGACGGGAACGGGCAGCGGGTCGGGCGAGGAGGGCACGTAGCTCTCGTGCATCTCCACGTCCGCGCGCAGCGTCGGCAGGATCAGCTCCCGCATCTCCGGGTCGTCCAGCGCCTCGTCGCTGAAGCCCGCGAACTGCCGGACCCGGTCCACGAACTCGTCGTCGGTCAGCCCGGTCGCCCGGCCCGGCCGCGGGGTGCGCGGCTCGGTGGACCCGCTGGCGAACAGCCGCAGCACCTCCACGCCGGGCACGGCCACCAGCCGGTGCGCCAGCTCGTAGGCCAGCACCGCGCCCAGGCTGTGGCCGAACAGCACCACCCGCTTGGTGTCGCCGAGCTGCTCGAGCAGGTCCGGCAGGACGCCGTCCACCGCGGCGGTCACGTCGCGGTAGGGCTCCTCGTCGATCCGGCGCTCCCGGCCGGGGAGCTGCACCGGCAGCACCCGCAGGGAGTCGCCCGCGAAGGCCGACCACGGGTGGTAGAACGACGCTCCCGCCCCGGCGAAGGGCAGGAACACCACCGCGGTCGGCTCGGCGATCCCGGTCACCGCGGCAGCCGCTGGTCGTAGGCCACCCGCAGCGACCGCAGGCCGCGGCTGGTGGAGTTGTCCTCGATCCAGTCGAGGTTCGCCGGGTCGTCGACCAGCCGCAGGCCGGGCAACCGGCGCAGCAGCTCGGGGAACACCACGGAACCCTCCACTCGGGACAGCGGAGCGCCGGGGCAGAAGTGCGCGCCGTGGCCGAACCCGAAGTGCCGGTTCGGCGAGCGGGTGATGTCCAGGTTGTCGGGGTCCTCGAACGCCTCGGGGTCGCGGTTCGCGGAGCTGAACAGCAGGTGGACGAAGCTCTCCTTGGCGATGTCCACGCCCTCGATGTCCATGTCCTCGGCGGCGACGCGGAGGGTGCCGCGGAACACCGGCGACTCGTAGCGCAGGAACTCCTCCACGGCGCCACCGGCGAGCGACGGGTCGTCGCGCAGCAGGGCGAGCTGGTCGGGGTGCCGCAGCAGCGCCTGCGTGCCGTTGCCGATGAGGTTCGCCGTGGTCTTGTGCCCGGCGATGATCAGCAGCACCAGGGTGGAGACCAGCTCCTCCTCGGTGAACACGTCGTCGTCGGCCGCCCGGATCAGCGAGCTGACCAGGTCCTCGCCCAGGTCGAGCCTGCGGACGGCGAGCAGGTCGACCAGGTACTGCTCGATCTTGTCGCTGGCCACCCGCAGCAGCCGGTTGCGCTCCTCGTCGGGGTAGGGCGCCTCGCTGAGCATCGCCACGTCCTGCTGGACCTGCGAGCGGTCGTCGTCCGGCACGCCCAGCAGCTCGCAGATCACCCGCATCGGCAGCCGGTAGGCGAGCTTCATCAGGTCGGTCTCGCCGGACTCCGGCAGCTCGTCGATCAGCTCGGCGGTGATCTCCTGGATGCGCGGCCGCAGCTGCTCCATCCGGCGGGCGGTGAACGCCCGGCTGACCAGCTTGCGCAGCCGGGTGTGGTTCGGCGGGTCGGCGGTGAGCATGTTCTTGATCAGCACCGGCGACGCGTCGTGCAGCTGCTCCCGGAACCACGCCGGGGCGTTGTCGACCCGCTTGGACAGCCGGGGGTCGCTGAACGACTTGAGCGTGTTGGCGTAGTCGGCCACGACGTAGGCCTCGGCGCCCGGAGGGTGGTTGATCTTGTGCACGGGGCAGCCCGCGCGCAGCGCCGCGTTCCAGCTGTGCGGGTTCTGGCCGGGCTCGTTGAAGAACTCGGGCGGGAGGACTTCCTCCTGCTGCGTCTCCGGCGCGGAAACCTGCGCCTCGCCTTCCAGTGCGGTCATTACGCGGACTCCTCCAGCTCGGCGGGACGACGCATGTGGCGGATGGTCGGGGTGAGGGTGAGCAGCGCGGTGGGGGCGGCGACGGCGAGGATGAACAGGAACACCGCCACGGGCCCGGCGTAGTCGAAGATCGTGCCGATCAGGAAGATGCCCAGCGGCTGCACGATGATCGACAGGAAGAACACCGCGCCCAGCACGCGGCCCTGGAGCTTGTCCGGGGCCAGCACGGTCACGTAGGACAGGAACAGCGAGCCGACGATCGGGCCGCGCAGGAACACGAAGCCGATGATCACGCCCATGACCATGAGCGGCGGGGACAGCGACAGCAGGACCGCGGCGACCGGCCCGACCCACGCGCCGTAGAGCATGATCGTGCGCGGCTTGAACGTCTTGAGCACCTTCGACGCGATCAGCGACCCGATCAGGCCGCCGCCGCCCGCGAACGCCACGGCCGCGCCGGTCGTGGCCGAGCTCATCTCCTCGCTGTGGGCGGTGGCGGTGAGCGCGATGAACAGGCCGGTGTGGTTGAAGACCATGTTCGAGCCCATGACCCACGTGAGCATCACGAGCAGGATCGGGT
>NZ_JBHYHC010000177.1:0-15957 GCF_042738955.1 Umezawaea sp. NPDC059074 | reverse complement strand
GCGCCCCCCCCCTCTTTCGTCTTGTCAAGGCGTCTTTCCAGCCTTGACAAGACGAAAGAGGGTGGGATAATTGGCGCAATCGGGGGTTGACCCCACACGCCCCCCACAACACGGAGAGGTGAACGCGAGGAAGCCGTGCGGCGCAATCCGAAGCGACTCACCCCGGTCCGTGCACCCAGCGTCCGGCACTCGTGCCAGGATGGACGACGTGACAAGGCCAGACCCTCGTAAAACCGCAGCTCTGTCCGCCGCACTCTCCGGGGCGGTGGACTTGGGCGCGCTCAAGGCGCGCGCGGACGCGGCCCGCCAGCGGCCCGCCACTCCACCTTCGGCCTCTGGCGCCCCGGCGAACGGCCCCAGCCCGTGGGTCCTCGACGTCACCGAGGCCACGTTCCAGTCCGTGGTCGAGCGCTCGATGGACATCCCGGTCGTCGTCGCGCTCTCCGCCACCTGGAGCCCGGAAGCCCAGCAGCTGGAACCGATCCTGGAGACAGCGGCCCGGAAGAGCGGCGGCGCCTGGATCCTCGCCAAGGTCGACCTCGACGCCAGCCCGCGCATCGGCCAGGCCTTCGGCGTCCAGTCCGTCCCCACGGTCGTCGCCGTGGCCGCGGGCCAGCCGATCGACGCTTTCGCGGGCCCCCTCCCGCAGGCCGAGTTCGACCAGTGGATCACCCGCCTCCTGGACGCCCTCCGCGACAAGCTCCCCGGCATCGCCGCGGCGGAAAACGGCGCAACACCGGCCGCCCCCGCGGAAGAACCCGAAGACCCCCGCTTCACCGCCGCCGAGGAAGCCTTCGAACAGGGTGACTTCGACGCCGCCGAAGCGGCCTACGAGGCGATCCTCGCCGTCGAACCAGCCAACGAGGAAGCCAAGGCCGCCCTCGTCCAGGTCCGCTTCACGGCCCGCGCCGAATCCGTCGACCAGGACGCCATCACCAAAGCGGACGCCGCCCCGGACGACCTCGACGCCCAGCTCGCCGCCGCGGACCTCCAGATCGTCAACCAGGACGTCGAAGGCGCGTTCAAGCGACTCGTCGACACCGTCCGCCGCGTCTACGGCGACGACCGCAACAAGGTCCGCGAACACCTCGTAGGCCTGTTCGAGCTCTTCCCGGCCGACGACGCCAGGGTCTCAGCGGCCCGCCGCAACCTCGCCAGCGCTCTGTTCTAACCCCCCGTGAGGGGGGCCGAAACGCGCCCCCCTCACGAGTACTTCCGCGTGCAAACACCCTTCCCGCCATCGAAGAACCCGTCCCGAAACGCCTCAACGCGCGCGAACCCGGACGGCACCACAGCCCCGTTCACATCAGCCGCGATCAAGCTCTTGTCGGCCAGCAACTCCGCCACGGCCTCGTCCAGGTCCCCGGCCGACAACCGCAGCTTCGACGTGTTCTTCGTAGTAGTCCCAGCCCAAGCCCCCGTCAGACACGCCGTCCGCAACCCAGCGGCGGGCCCGTCCAACGGATACCCGGTCGCCTTCTGGATCGACAGCGTGAACCGAGAGGCGATCTCGGCGAACGCGGCGAAGTCGCCGATCCCGCCCTTCTGCCCCTTCTTCGGCACCGCCCCGATCTTCGTCAGCTCGTCCAGGTCCAACGACACCTGATTGGTGCCAGGGCAGTACGCGGCAGGCGACGTCGGCTGCACTCCAGGGCACGTGTCCACACCCGTCTTGAACGCGGGCGGCGCGGCCCCGGTCTGCTTGTAGGCGTCCCGCAGACTGCTCTCCAACAGGTCCAGGTTGGTCCGGTCCGCGACCGCCAACTGCCCCTTGCCGTCGTCGTCCGGGCTGAACGTCTGCTGGGTGATCCGCTCCTTGATCTCGGCCTCGTCGATCCGCGCGCACCGCGCCGGATCGCCCGCGAAGCCGAACTGGAACGCCGCCACGCGGTCGAACGCGCTCCCGTGCGCCCCCTGCTTCTCCGCACTGGTCCCCGCCGCGTCGCGGATGAAGAACATGGTGGCGAGCACCTGGTTCAGCCCCGGCCCGGTGGAGATCCGGAAGTGCTTCGACTTGCCCTCGGCGATCCAGCGGAAGAAGTTGCCCGCGTAGCAGTCGGCCTGCTGCTCCTTGATGATCGTCGGCGTCGCCTGGGTGATGCCGCTCTCCGCGCCCAGCTTGTACTGCACAGCGTGGCCCGTCTCGTGGGCCAGCACGGTCACCACGGACATCGGGCCGAACGCGTCGTTGAGCATCGGGAGCAGGTCGCCGCGGTCCCAGGCGATGCTGTCGTCCAGCGAGCAGTAGAACGCGTTCGCGACGCCCGCGGTGCTGGTGCGGCAGATCTCGACGCCCTTGCCGGTCGAGTCGTAGGACACGAGCCGCTTCACCGGGTCGAACTTCCTGCCCTTGAAGTTGGCCGGCAGGGCTTGCGACCAGTACTCCTCGACGTCGGCCATCGTGTTGAGGGCCAGCCGGTCCATCTCGCCGCCGTCGCCGTTCTCCACGGGCAGGGTCGCGTCCGGCACTCCGGGTTTCGCGCCGCTCTCGCCGGTGGTGATGTCGAGGCCCGCGACCTTCGTGACGTCGGGGGTCTCGGCCTTGGGGGTGCCGCCGATGGTGGTCGCGCACCCGCCGAGCAGGCCCGCCACCGACACCGTCGCGACGAGCGCCGCTCCTCGCCATGCCCGCCGCGCCATCCCAGGGTCCCCATTCCGGTCCGCGTTTCGCCAGCGCTGCGCACCCTACTTGGTTCATCCGGGTGAGAGGTCGAGACCGAACTGTGAGCCTGCCTCACCCCTGGGGGTGATTTCTAGACTCTCGCGACTCGTTTCCTTGTCTCGTACTGGTGAGTAGGGCGAACGTCTCCGCTCACCACGCCTTCAACGCAGAGGGAGCCAGCGGTATGGCAGAGGCAGAGGACGAGTCGTCGGGGAGAACCCGGTGGTCCAGGTTCGTCGCCGTGTTCGGCATCGGCGCGATCGGCGCCGGGGCGCTGATGTTCGGCATGTCGCAGGGAGCGCTCGCGGCGTCGTTCGCGGTCTCCGGCAGCAGCTTCAAGGTGTCCGCCGACACCCTCACCGGTAAGGGTTTCGTGCAGTTCGGCGGGGTCGACGCGGGGTCGGGGGCCGCGCACGCGGTCGCGGTCAACGGGTTCAAGACGGCCACGCTCGACAAGTTCTGCCAGTCGGTGTTCGTGCCGGGCGTGCCGCTCGTCGGCGACGTCACGATGCGGATCACCGCCGCGGACGTCGGCGGCATGGCGGCGGAGAACCTGGTGGTCAACCTGACCGACCTGACCGGCGACCTGACGCTCGGCAACCCGCAGATCGGGGTCGACGCGGGCTCCCTCAACAAGGGTCCGGACGGCCTCAAGGGCCAGACCGGCGGCTTCGGCCTCCAGGCCGACACCGCCACGATCGCCGGTCTCAAGCAGACGGCGTGGAGCACCACCGCGCAGACGATCAAGTTCACCGGCATGGGCCTCACGGTCCGCCAGGGTCGTCAGGAGTGCTTCTGAACAGCGGTCCGGACGACCAGCCCCCGCGGCGGTCGTCCGGACTGCTCAGGGCGTGGCACCGGTTCCGGGACTGGCGCCGCGGCAGACCGTTCTGGGCGGGGCTGTTCGTGGCCCTGTCCGGCCTGATCATCCTCGCGCCTCCCTACGCCAACCTGAAGCTCGGCGACCTGGTCATCTCGATCAAGACGCTGGGCGGGGTGTCCGCGCTGCTCATCGGCGTGCTGCTGCTGATCTGCGCGGGCGCGCTGTGGGTCCGGCCCGCGTTCCGCTTCCCCGCGGGCGTGATCGCCGTCCTGCTGTCGCTGATCGCGCTCGTGACGACCAACCTCGGCGGCTTCCTGCTGGGCACGATCCTGGGGCTGCTGGGCGGCGCGCTGGCCGTCTCCTGGACCGACCGGCCGAAGCGGAAGGCCAAGCGCCGCAAGAAGGTCGACCCGAAGGCCACGCCGCTGGCCGCGCTGTCGCTCGTGGGGCTGGTGCTGTTCCAGCCGCCGACGTCCTCCGAGCCGCCGCCCAGCAGCGCCCCGCCGTCGTCCTCGATCCCGTCGACCACCGCGGAACCGCCGTCGAGCACCCCGCCGCCCTCCGGCGAACCGACCGATCCGTCCACGTCCACCGAACCGTCGGCCCCGCCGTCGTCCTCGGAGGAACCCGCGCCGCCACCGGAGGACCTCACGCCCCTGGTGGCGGCGAACCGGCAGTGGACCTTGAAGGCCAGCAGGCTGGAACTCGGCGGCCTGAACTTCACCGGCGTCGAGGAGGTACCGCTCGACGGCGGCCTGATCAAGGTCCTCAAGTTCACCTCGACCAGCCTGAGGATCACCAACCTGGTGCAGACCGCCGACCTCGGTGACGGGCACTCGCTCGTCACCGAGGCGGCGCCCGGCAGCGTCTCCACCATCGACTCGGGCAGGATCGAGCTGTTCACCGTGCGGCTCAAGGGGAACCTGGACATCCTCGGCCTGAAGATCCCGGTCGACTACACCGCGGCCAACCCGCCGCCGCTGAACGTCCCGTTCGCGACGTTCACCGAGGTGACCGTGCAGAACACCGACCTGCGCGGCGGGGTGCTGCGGATCCCCGGAGCGCGCATCAGCGTCACCTGATCCCGCACGCCTTGTCGCCGTCGAACACGCCGGTGCGGAAGACCTCCACCCGCTTGAACCCCGGCTCGATGCCGGACTTGCCCTTCGCGTCGCGGGTCGGGAAGTTGGCCACCAGCAGCACCTTCACCGCCTCGTCCATGTCACCGGGGGAGAGGCCGAAGCCGTCCTTCGGCGACAGCACGGTCTTGGTGTACGCGCCCGCCATGCACAGCGCGTTGCTGCCCGCCGTGGACCCCTCGGTCTGCTTCCCGGCCTGCGCCAACGCCGACAGCCCGTACCGGCTCGCCATCAGCAGGCCGGTCGCGTAGTCGCCGATCTCCTCGTGCAGCTTGGGCAGGTCGCCCTTGACGTCGATCTCCACGGACTTGTCGTCCTTGCAGAACGCCACCGGCCCCTGGTCGCCCGAGCAGTTCGGCTCGGTGTCGACCTGCGTCGACTTGGGCGGCACCCACGTCTTGCCCAGCGACGTGAGCACGCCCTGGTAGTAGTCGTTCAGGTTCGGCGTGAGCTGGACCAGCATCTCGTTGAACGGCAGGTTCCCGCCGCGGTCGCGGTCGTCGACGCTGGTGAACGACGACTGGGTGAACACCCGGTTCTGCACGGTCATCGCGCCGCAGAACTTCGTGTCCTTCTGGAAGCCGTCCTGGAACGCCGACACGCGGTCGAACGCGTTGCCGTGGGCCTGCTGGTCGGTCGGCGACGTGCCGACCGGGTCGCGGAAGGAGATCAGCGCGCCGAGCGCGGAGTCCAGCGCGTCCTGGCCGATGTCCAGCGACTTGGACTTCCCGTCGGACACCCACTTCGTGAACGAGCCCGCGAAGCAGTCCGCCATCGCCTCGGTGAGGATCGTGGGGAACTTGCCGGGGTTCGCCTTCTCGGCCTCGGGCGTGATGCCCATCCGCTTCTGCACCGCGTGGCCCATCTCGTGCGCCAGCACGATGACCACGGCGGCGTCGCCGAACTTGTCCTGGAGCACCGGGAGCAGCGCCGCGCGGTCGTAGGCGACCGCGTCCGCCGACGGGCAGTAGAACGCGTTGCCCTCGACGTCGGACGCCTTCTCGGTGCAGGGCGGCGGTTTCGCCGTCGCGTCCGCCGTGTCGACGGAGAAGATCCCGCCGGTCAGGGGCGTCCACGGCTTGCCGAACGTGGCGGGGAACGCCTCCGTCCAGAACCGGTCGATGTCGGCCAGCGCGGTGCCCGCGAGCTGGTCGATCTGGCCGCCGTCGCTGCCCCGGATCGTGCCGGTCGACGTCGTGTCGCGCGCCACGACCCGCGCCGCCTTCGGCTGGCCGCTGACCGCGACCGTGCACCCGCTGCCGACCGTCGCGACGGCTGTCACCAGCGCCGCGAGCCTGACCAGCCGTCCTGATCGGTGTCGCATCGGACCATTGTGCCCGGATCCGCGACGGGCTGGCGTCAAAGTGTTGATACCGCGATCCACGTCATGCCCGCTTGTACCCTCCGCGGCATGGCCTGGCTCCCCGCTGACTTCGTCCACCCGACCGCCGTTCCCGTGACCGAGGACCGCCACCTGCGCCCGATCAGGGCCACGGACGTGGATCTGGACTACCCGCTGGTGATGGGCGCCCGTGAGCGCCTCTGGGCCACGTACGGCGAGGCCTGGGGGTGGCCGCCCGCGACCATGACCCACGAGCAGGACCGCGTCGACCTCGCCCGCCACGAGCGCGAGGCCGACGAGCACAAGTCCTTCAACTACGCGCTGTTCAACGCCGACGAGACGGTGCTCTACGGCTGCGTCTACGTCGACCCGCCGCGGAAGGCCGGCGCGGACGCCGAGCTCTCGTGGTGGACCGTCGACGACACCGACCTCGACGCGTTCGTCCCGGCGTGGATCGCGGCGGCGTGGCCGTTCACCGCGCCGCGGCACGTGGGCCGCGACCTGACCTGGGCGGAGTGGATCGCCCTCCCGGACGCCTGACGGGCGACCCACCCCCCGGCGTCAGGACGGCACGGGCTCCAGACTGATCAGTCCGCAGCCGTAGGCCTTGGCGCGGCCGATGCCCGCGACCACGGCCTCGGTGAACGCCTCCGGGTCGGTCACGACGAGGTGGCCGTCGAACCGGACCGCCTCGACGGTGATCTTCGTGGCGGCGTTCTTGCGGCCCACCAGCGTCGGGATCGGCGACGGCTCGACGTCCGGGACGTCGCCCGCCGTGGGGATCACGAAGCCGTGCTGCTCGCCCTTGCGCATGAGCCACTCGACCTGGCGCTCCGGCTCGCGGTGCACCAGGCGCTTGCGCGACTTGGCCTCGCACCAGGTCGGGTTGGCGACGATGCGGAACGCCAGCTTCCGGCCCGGCGCCACCGTGTCGAGCACCGGCCGCAGCGGGCGCACCTCGGCGGGGGCGGTCAGGTGGCCCTCCGGCAGGACGTCCCAGTCCGGCTCCGTGCGGCTCTGGACGTACTGGACGTACCCGTCGTTCGTGCTGTCCAGGCGCCACAGCACGGCGTGGGCCTGGCGGGCGGGTGTCGCCTCCGTGATGTTGGGGAAGGCGGACATGACCGTTCGGTGCATGTCGTGGATGTTGGCGTGGTCGCGCCGGAACTCGCGCGATCGAGTGTTGATGTCCAGCTTGGTCAGGAACACGGTCATCCCGATTCGGTGTGCGGTGCTATTGCGGTTCCGAAAATGCGACGGTGATCAAGACCGAGGGCTCTACCTGCTGGTATTCCGCTCGCGCTCGGTCCTCATCACGTCGCATTCGTCGAGGTCGACCATGTAATCAGATTCCGTTCGCATTGCCCATGCGGTAACCCCGATATCGCCCTGAATGGCGTTCGACTTCACCCGGATGATGCATTGGTTAACCGCTTGAATAGAATTGGTCTAAAGGTGTTATCCGGCTATTCCGCAGTTTTGCGCATCGGGTGCGACGCAGGCGCTACCCCATCTGGCGGCAGATGTCGACATGTTCTTGGTCTCGCGGCGAGAAGTCGACAATCTGACGTTTGGTGGTACGGGACGACCGTCCATTCGCGAACACTGAGTGGACACGTCGACCTCGTGGGCGGTACGCCGTCCGGACGAGTTCCTACGAAGCGGATCCGCTGTGATGCTGACCCTCGGTCAACTGGCCCAGATCGGGCGCCTCCAGCACCTCTGCGAGGTGCTGGGGTGGAGGGTGCAGTTGAAGCGGTCGCCGGAGCCGCCGCACGACGTCGACGAGCTGGTCTACTTCTGCGAGAGCGGCCTGTGGCTGGACGTCCTGCGGGTCCGCTCCGACACCGACGCGCAGGCCGCGCGGCTCGTCCGGCAGTCCGTTGTGGAGAACCGGCCGCGGGCCGTGTGGGAAGCCGAAGGCACGTTGGGCGAAGTGCTGGACCGGCTGGCCGAGTTGCGCTAACGCGAGATCCACAAAGGACGTCGCTTTTCGGGACAACGAAAACCGGCCGTCCCCAACGGGAACGGCCGGTTTCGGTACCGAGTGCTAGATCGGGTCCTCGATCTCCACGTGCTCGTCCTCGGGAGCCAGCCACAGCACGCCCGCGGGCGGCAGTTGCAGGACGGCCGACGCCTCACGGCCGTGCCACGGGTGCGCCTCGGCCTCGACGACGCCCAGGTTGCCGACCCCGGAGCCGCCGTACACCGCGGAGTCCGTGTTCACGACCTCCTTCCACCGACCCGTGGTCGGCAGGCCGACGCGGTAGTCGTGGTGCGGCTGCCCGGAGAAGTTGGCGACGCACGCCAGCACCGAGCCGTCCTCGCCGACGCGCAGGAAGCTCAGCACGTTGCCCGCCGAGTCGTTGGCGTCGATCCACTCGAAACCCTCGGGCTTGTTGTCCGCGCTGTACAGCGCGGGCGACGCCCGGTAGACCCGGTTCAGGTCGCCGAGGAGCGTGCGGACCCCGCCGTGCAGCGGCGTGTCCAGCAGGTGCCAGTCCAGCGACTTCGACTCGGACCACTCCTCCGGCTGGCCGAACTCGCCGCCCATGAACAGCAGCTGCTTGCCGGGGTGCGCCCACATGAACGCGAGCAGCGACCGCAGACCCGCGGCCTTGTTCCAGTCGTCGCCGGGCATCCGCTGCCACAGGGAACCCTTGCCGTGCACCACTTCGTCGTGCGACAGCGGCAGCACGAAGTTCTCGCTCCACGCGTACACCAGCGAGAAGGTGATCTCGTTGTGGTGGAACGCGCGGTGGATCGGCTCGCGGCTCAGGTAGTGGAGGGTGTCGTGCATCCACCCCATGTTCCACTTGAACCCGAACCCCAGACCCCCGAGGTGGGTGGGGCGGGAGACGCCCGGCCACGCCGTCGACTCCTCGGCGATCATCATCACGCCGGGGTGGCGGCGGTAGACGGTGGCGTTCAACTCCTGGAGGAACCGCACCGCGTCCAGGTTCTCCCGGCCGCCGTACTGGTTGGGCAGCCACTGCCCTTCCTTGCGCGAGTAGTCCAGGTACAGCATCGAGGCGACCGCGTCGACCCGCAGGCCGTCGAGGTGGAACTCCTCGATCCAGTACAGGGCGTTCGCGACGAGGAAGTTGCGGACCTCGTTGCGGCCGAAGTCGAACACGAGCGTGCCCCAGTCGGGCTGCTCGCCCCGGCGGGGGTCGGCGTGCTCGTACAGCGCCGTGCCGTCGAACTTCGCGAGCGCCCAGCTGTCCTTCGGGAAGTGGGCGGGCACCCAGTCCACGATCACGCCGATGCCGCGCTGGTGCAGGCTGTCGACGAAGAAGCGGAAGTCGTCCGGGGTGCCGAAGCGGGACGTCGGCGCGTAGTACGAGGTGACCTGGTAGCCCCACGAGCCGCCGAACGGGTGCTCGGCGACCGGCAGCAGCTCCACGTGCGTGAAGCCGGTCTCGACCAGGTAGTCACCCAGCTGCTCCGCCAGTTCGCGGTAGCCCAGGCCGGGCCGCCACGAACCGAGGTGCACCTCGTAGGTGCTGACCGCGGCGTTGATCCACGTGGTGGCCTCGCGCTCGGCCTCCCACTCGGCGTCGCCCCACTCGTAGTCCGACACCGTGACCACGGACGCGGTCTGCGGCGGCACCTCGGTGCCGAACGCCATCGGGTCGGCCTTCTCGTGCCACGCGCCGTCCGCGCCCAGGATGCGGAACTTGTACTTGGTGCCGACCGGGATGCCGGGGATGAAGACCTCCCACACGCCCGACGAGCCCAGTGAGCGCATCGGGTTCGCGCGGCCGTCCCAGCCGTCGAAGTCGCCGATGACCCGCACACCGCGAGCGGTGGGGGCCCAGACGGCGAACGACGTGCCCTCGACGCGGCCGAGCGGGGTGTCGTAGCCGCGGCGGTGCGCGCCGAGCACGTCCCACAGCCGCTCGTGACGGCCCTCGCCGATCAGGTGCAGGTCCAGCTCGCCGACCGTCGGCAGCCAGCGGTACGGGTCGTCGACCGTGACGACGTCGCCGTCGTAGTCGATCTCCAACCGGTAGTCGCCGGGGTGCTCGGGGAGCTTGCCCGCGAACAGGCTGTCGGCCACCCGCGGCAGGTCGTGCTTCTCGCCGCCCGAGACGACGGCCACGGACTTGGCGCCGGGGCGCAGGGCGCGGGCCACCACGCCCTCGCCCACGTGGTGCACGCCGAGCACCGAGTGCGGGTCGTGGTGCGCTCCGGCCAGCAGCCGGTCCACGTCGCTCGGCGGCGGTGCGGCGTCGGGCAGGTCGGCCGGTTTGGCGTTCACGGTGCCGTCACGCTCCTTCTCCTGTGATCCGGGCGATCGACGACAGCGGGACCGTCAACCACTCCGGTCGGTTCGCGTGCTCGTAGGCGACCTCGTAGACCGCCTTGTCCAACTCGAAGGCCCGCAGCAGTTCGCCGTGCTGCCTCGGGTCCCCGACGGTGTCCGCCGCCGCTTCCGCGTAACCCTCGCAGAAGGCGGCGCGGTTGCGCCGCGCCCACTCCAGCGCCCGCTCGGTCAGCTGGGGGTCGTCCTCCTGCCCGACGAGGAGCTGGTGCGCGGCGTAGTCGAAGGATCGCAGCATTCCGGCCACGTCGCGCAGCGGCGACTTGAGCGCCGCCCGTTCGGCGGCGGGCGCGGCGGGCTCGCCCTCGAAGTCGATCAGCAGCCAGCCCTGCACGGTGCGCAGGACCTGACCGAGGTGCAGGTCGCCGTGCACGTGCTGGACCGGGATCGGGCCCACGTGCTCCTGGACCTTGTCGAACGCGGCGGCGATGGCGGGGGCGTACTGCCGCATCTCCGGCACCACCTGCGACATCACCGTGAGCCGGGCGTGCATGGCGCGCAGCGTGGCGTCGAGGTCGGCCTCGTCGGCCTGCTGCTGCCCGAGCGCCCGCTGGAGGTCCGCGTGCACGGTGGCCACGGCCTGGCCGAGCCGGTTCGCCTCGGCCGCGAAGTCGCCGCCCACCTGGTCGGCGTGCAGGTCCGGGTCGGCCATCAGGTCGCGCACGCTGGTGGTCGCCATCGCCCAGCCGTCCACGGCGTCCGGCAGGAACTGCTGGAGCATGCCGATGGTGACGGGCTCGCCGTTCAGCTCACCGGTGATCGAACCCAGCGGCTGCGCGATGTGCTCGCAGCCCGCGTCCCGCAGCGCCCGGTGCAGCACCAGGTCCGGGTTCGGCCCGAACGACAGCTTGCGGAACAGCTTCAGGATGTACTGGCCGCCGTAGATGATCGAGGTGTTGCTCTGCTCGGAGGTGACCGGCCTGCCGCGCAGCCCCGTCTGGAGCTCCGCGCCGGGCTCGTGCGCGAACACCAGCCCGTCGACCTCGGCGCCGTCGGCGATCAGGTCGAGCAGCCGTCCGGTCAGCTCGCCGTCGCCGGTGGCGTCGAACGACTCCGTCCGGTCGGTCGCCAGCAGCTGGTAGTTCTCGACCGGGCGGTCCTCCTGGGTGATCTCGACGACCACGTGCACCAGCAGCGGGTCCTCGCCCAGCACGGTCGTCCGGAGTGGACGGATCGACTCCACCGGCAGGTCCTTGCCCGCGAACCAGCGCTGGGAGGGCAGCTGGTCGGGCAGGTCGGCCACCAGCTTGTCGACCAGTTCTTGCGGATCGGTCACGTCGCTCACCTCGATTCGCCGTCGTCGCCCACCGTGGCCAGCTGGAACCAGTAGAAGCCGTGGCCGGGCAGCGTGAGCAGGTACGGCAGTTCACCGACCTGCGGGAAGTGGACCCCGCCGGTCAGCTCCACCGGGGTGGTGCCCCGGTGCTCGGACAGGTCAAGTTCGACGGGCTGGGGGAACCGCGACAGGTTGTTGACGCACAGGACGATGTCCTCGTGGCCGTCCGGTCGCGTCCAGCGCCGCTTGTAGGCCAGCACGCTCGGGTTCGACCCGCCGAGGTCGATGAACGTGCCCTCCGCCAACGCGTGGTGCTGCTTGCGCACCTCGATCATCCGGCGCGTCCAGTTCAGCAGCGAGGAGGCGTTGTTGAGCTGCGCCTCCACGTTGAGCGCCTGGTAGCCGTAGATCGGGTCCATGATCACCGGCAGGTAGATCCGGCCGGGGTCGCAGCTGGAGAACCCGGCGTTGCGGTCCGGCGTCCACTGCATCGGCGTGCGCACCGCGTCGCGGTCGCCCAACCAGATGTTGTCGCCCATCCCGATCTCGTCGCCGTAGTACAGGACCGGCGAACCCGGCAGCGACAGCAGCATCGCGGTGAACAGCTCCTGCTGGTTGCGGTCGTTCTCCAGCAGCGGGGCCAACCGGCGGCGGATGCCGATGTTGGCCTTCATCCGCGGATCCTTGGCGTACTCGGTGTACATGTAGTCGCGCTCTTCGTCCGTGACCATCTCGAGCGTCAACTCGTCGTGGTTGCGCAGGAAGATGCCCCACTGCGTCCCGGTCGGGATCTCCGGCGTCTGCGCCAGGATCTCCGAGATCGGGAACCGGGACTCGCGCCGCACCGCCATGAAGATCCGCGGCATCAACGGGAAGTGGAACGCCATGTGGCACTCGTCGCCGCCGACCTCCGGGTCGCCGAAGTACTCCACCACGTCCGAGGGCCACTGGTTCGCCTCGGCCAGCAGGATCCGACCGGGGTACTCGTCGTCGACGACCTTGCGGCACCGCTTGAGGAAGTCGTGCGTGCGCGGCAGGTTCTCGCAGTTGGTGCCCTCCTCCTCGAACAGGTAGGGCACCGCGTCGAGCCGGAAGCCGTCGATGCCCAGGTCCAGCCAGAACCGCAGCGTGTCCAGCATCGCCTCCTGGACGTCGTTGTTCTCGAAGTTCAGGTCCGGCTGGTGGGAGAAGAACCGGTGCCAGTAGAACTGCCCGCGCACCGGGTCGTAGGTCCAGTTCGACGTCTCGGTGTCGACGAAGATGATCCGCGCGTCGGAGTAGCGCGAGTCGTCGTCGCTCCACACGTAGTAGTCGCCGTACGGGCCGTCGGGGTCCATGCGCGACTGCTGGAACCACGGGTGCGCGTCGGAGGTGTGGTTCAGGACCAGGTCGGTGATGACCCGGATACCGCGCCGGTGGGCCTCGTCGAGCAGGTAGACGAAGTCCTCGATGTTGCCGAACTCCGGCAGCACCGCCCGGAAGTCGCTGATGTCGTAACCCCCGTCGCGCAACGGGGAGGCGTAGAACGGCGGCAGCCACAGGCAGTCGATGCCCAGCCACTCCAGGTAGTCCAGTCTGCTGGCCAGACCACGCAGGTCCCCGGTGCCGTCACCGTTCGAGTCGGTGAACGCCCGGACCAGCACCTCGTAGAACACCGCTCCCTTGAACCAGTCCGGGTTGCGCGGCGCCTGTTTCGCGTGCTGGAAGTCCTCGGCCTGGGGCTCCACGAGCAGCCCGTCAGCGGTGATCGCCTCACCGGTGTGCGGCACACCCTCCAGCCCCAGGGCTGCGTCGGGTCGGGAATCTTCCTGCATGATCTCCACCTCGTCCCACCTTCCAGCGGGTACGTCGACCATCCCCTGCGTACCTGGTGCACGCAGGGGTCCTCGGGTTCCTGATGGGTTCAGGAGAACCGGCGCTGCAGCCCCACGATGTGGGCGACCGCGCGCCACGGTTCCAGCCGGACGTAGTTCGCCTGGCCCCAGTCCCACGTCTCGCCGGTGACCTCGTCGTGCGCGATCAGCCGCTCGTGCCAGTCGAAGCCGAGCGACGGGAGATCGAGCCAGAGCGTTCCGGCCTGGGGGTCCGTCGGGTCCAAGCTCACCACAGTCACGACGGTGTCGCCGGTTGCCGGATCCTGTTTGGAGTAGGCGATGAGGGCGTCGTTGTCGATGTGGTGGAACCTGAGTGTGCGCATCTGCTGCAAAGCCGGGTGTGCCCGGCGGGCCGCGTTCAGCTTGCGCAGCCAGGGTTCCAGCGAACGGCCCTCGGTCAGGGCGCCCGCGTAGTCGCGTGGCCGCAACTGGTACTTCTCGGAGTCGAGGTATTCCTCGCTGCCGGGCTTCACGGCCTCGTGCTCGAACAGCTCGTAGCCCGAGTACACGCCCCACGTCGGCGCCATCGTGGCGGCCAGCGCCGCGCGCAGCGCGAACATGCCGGGACCGCCGTGCTGGAGCGACTCGTGGAGGATGTCCGGGGTGTTGACGAACAGGTTCGGCCTGGCCTCGTCCCAGTGCTCGACCTGCTCGGCGCCGAACTCGGTCAGCTCCTGCTTGCTCGTGCGCCAGGTGAAGTAGGTGTAGGACTGGGTGAAGCCGAGCTTCGCCAGCCCGTAGAGCCGCGCGGGCCGGGTGAACGCCTCGGCCAGGAACAGCACGTCCGGGTGCTTGTCCTTCACGGCCCAGATCAGCCACGCCCAGAAGTCCGGCGGCTTGGTGTGCGGGTTGTCGACCCGGAAGATCCGCACCCCGTGGTCGACCCAGTGCAGGACCACGCGCAGGACCTCGTGGTAGATGCCCTTGGGGTCGTTGTCGAAGTTGACCGGGTAGATGTCCTGGTACTTCTTGGGCGGGTTCTCGGCGTACGCGATCGTGCCGTCGGGCCGGGTGGTGAACCACTCCGGCGACTTGAGCACCCACGGGTGGTCCGGCGCGCACTGGAGGGCGAGGTCGAGCGCGACCTCGATGTTCAGCTCGTTCGCGCGGGCCACGAACCGGTCGAAGTCCTCGATCGTGCCGAGCTGCGGGGCGATCGCGTCGTGCCCGCCCTCGTCCGCGCCGATCGCCCACGGCGAGCCGACGTCGTCCTCGTCGGCGACCAGGGTGTTGTTGGGGCCCTTGCGGTTGACCCGGCCGACCGGGTGGATCGGCGGCAGGTAGGCGACGTCGAAGCCCATCGCGGCGACCCGGTCCAGCTCCTTGGTCGCGGTGGTGAACGTGCCGTGCACGGGGTTCCCGTGCTCGTCCCAGCCGCCGGTGGAGCGCGGGAAGAACTCGTACCAGGACCCGAACGCGGCCCGCTTCCGGTCGACCCACACCTTGTGCGTCTTGCCCTTGGTGATCAGCTCGCGCACGGGGTGCTCGGTCATGATCCGGTGCACGTCCGACGCGAGCGCGGGCGCGACCCGTTCGGACAGCGGGCGGTGCTCGTCGCGCAGCGCCGCCGCGGCGTTGGCCAGCAGCGGCCGTTCCTTGCGGCGATCGGGGCGGCGGGACACCCGGTCGAGCAGCAGCGCGCCGCTCTCCAGGTCGTTCGCCAGCTCGCCGGGCCCCTGCCCGGCGCCGATCTTCGCCTCCACGGCGTGCCGCCACGTCGCCCACGGATCACTCCAGGCGTCCACGCGGAACGACCACGAGCCCTCGTCGTCGGGGACGATCACGGCGGCGAACCGGTCCAGCCCGACACCGTGCGGAGCCATCCTGGTCTGCCGCGCGATGCGATCCTTCGGGCCACGCCAGGCAATGGTGGCCGCGACGGCGTCATGCCCCTCGCGCCACACGGTCGCTTCCACCGGGATGTGTTCTCCCGTCACGGCTTTGGCCGGATAACGGCCGCCGCTGACCTCGGGGGAAACATCATCGATGCCGAGTCGTCCACTCATCGGCTACGCCCTCTCGCCGTGTTTCGCGCGGCAGAACCGCGGGCCCGTTCAGTCTGCCTTGCTCGATGCAGCAGGTCATCACCGGGGACTACTACAAGTGCCTGTACCCAATCCGGTGGGCCCGCACACCCCGGCGAGGTCAACTCTGTGCCCGCGCGGGAGGTGTGTCCATGGCCATTCGACCTGCTGCCGTGATCATCAGGGATGGATTCGCCCGAATGCGTCGCGACGCGCCGAGCGTGGTCGGGATGAAACCTGATCTGGTTAACGTGCTGGTAACGCGGGGGTGGCGGGGTGGGGGGTGTCTTGGGGCTGGGGTGTGTCGGGTCGGGGGGTGTCTGGGGCCGGGTCGCCGGGCGGTGTTGCGGGGCTGTGTTGCGGGTCCGTCGGGGGCTGCTTGTGTGGGGTGGGTGTTGTGTTTCGGGAGGAACCCCCGGTTGCGCCAATTATCCCACCCTCTTTCGCTTTGTCAAGGCTGAAAAGACGCCTTGACAAAACGAAAGAGGGT
>NZ_JBHYHC010000176.1:0-16083 GCF_042738955.1 Umezawaea sp. NPDC059074 | reverse complement strand
CGTCCGGGGAAAGGTGCTCAAAAGACGCGGGACGTTGCGGTTGGCACGGCGGTCCGGCTGCGGCCGGGGGCCGGAGAAGGTCCGGAAGTCCCGGTGCGGGTGGAGGCCGGGGGCCAAAGAAGGTCCAGAGATCCCGGTGCGAGCTGAGGCCGGGGGCCCGAGAAAGTCCAGAGATCCCGGTGCCAGTTGAGGCCGAGGGCCATGAAGATCCAGTAAGTCCCGGCGCAGGTGTCGGCCGGGGGCCCGAGAGGTCCTGAAGTCCCGGTGCGAGTGCTGGCCGGGGCCCCAAGAAAGTCCAGAGATCCCGGTGCGAGTTGAGGCCGGGGCCCGTAAAAGTCCAGCCATCCCCGGTGCGAGTTGAAGCCGGAGGTCGCCGAAGTCCGGTCGCAAGCACATAGCGGCCAGCCGAAAGGCTCGCGCCGGACCGTTGCGAGTCGCGAGCGACCAGGGCCGGCGAGTTGGCACCGCGAGCCCCAGTCGCGCCCCGGTCACCCACCACACCGACCGGGCTCGGACATCCGGCGCGAACCGGCCCCAAAAAGCCCCCGAACCCCGGCCTCCACGCAGTCACCGACAGACCGCTCACCGCGACCCATCCACCGACTTGTCCACAGGTTGTCCACAGGGGTTGTCCACAGTCCCCAGGGGAATCTCTATCCCTAGTAGGTCGCGGTCGTGGGGACCACTAGGGATAGGCGGTTACAGCTTGGTCACACGTGAGCAAAGCCACTCAAGTGCAGGTCAGGCGGTCAGCCGAAGTTCTGGCCCTCGCCTCGGTACGTCGGGACTGTGCGCTCCACGTCGTTGCCCACGAGGAGGTGGACGTGGGTGAAGCGCTCCGCCAACTCGCCTGCTTTGGCGTGACGCATCCACACCCTGTCACCAAGCCGCAACGCGTCCGCCGCCTTGCCCACGACCGGGGTCTGGACCTCGCCCGCGCCCTCCAGCGGGAGGGTCGCCAAACCGGCCGGGAGGTAGGGGCTCGGTTGGCGGTCCGGGGTTGCTGTTCCGGAGGCGATGTAGCCGCCGGCGAACAAGGTCGCGGTGTTTCGGGCTGGGCGGCGGACCACCGGGAGGGCGTACAGGACGGCCGGTTCCGGGTGGAAGGTGCGGTAGGCGTCGAACAGAGTCGGGCCCGCCAGGCCGGAGCCTGCTGCCAGTTCGGTGACCGACGGGTCGGAGCCGGTGACTTCCAGGCTTCCGGTGCCGCCACCGTTGACGAACTCGAGGTTCGCGGCCTGGCGGACGGCCGCGACTGCCGCGCTTCGGCGTTCGATCAGCTCCGCCGCCGAGCGCTTCTGCATCCAGCGGACCACGGCTCCGCGCACCGGCTGGCCGGGAGGGTTGTCGCCGAGGCCCGCGATCTGGCCTTCGTACGCCATGACGCCGACGAGGGTGAAGCCGGTTCGGCCGGAGATTCGCCTGGCCAGCTGGCCGGCGTCGCGGGCGCTGTGGATCGGTGACCTGCGGGAACCCACGTGCAGGCCGGGGAGGGGGCGCCAGGAGACGTCCAACTCCAAGCAGACGCGGATGGTCGGGTGGTGGGCTCCCAGTGCCGCGTCGATCAGGTCCAGGTGCTCCAGCGAGTCGATCATCACGGTGACGCGGCTCAGCGCCTTCTCGTCCTTGGCCAGCCTGCGCAGCGCGCTGTGGTCGACGGTCGGGTACGCGACCAGCAGGTCTTCGCTGGTGTCGTGGTCGGAGAGCCAGAGGGCCTCGGGGAGCGAGTAGCACATCACGCCCGCGTAGCCCGGTTTCGTGAGGACGCGGTCCAGCAGGTCGCGGACCCGGACCGACTTGCTGGCGACCCGGATCGGTCGGCCACCGGCGCGTCGGACGAGGTCCGCCGCGTTGTGGTCGAACGCGTCCAGGTCGACGATCGCGAACGGAGGATCGAAGTCCTTCGTTGCCGTGTCCAGGCGGGTTCGGCGCTCCATGGCTTTACCGTACGGCCTGAAGCCTTGAAATGTGAATAGCTTTCACCTACGGTTCGTATCGTTCGTCACAGTTCGAGGAGGGGCGCGCATGAAGGCCCAGTGGACCAACTGGGCGGGCACCGCGTCCGCCTCACCTCTCCGGGTGGAACGCCCGGCCAGCACCGACGCCATCGCGCACGCGATCACCTCCGCGCGCGCCGACGGTCGGGTGTTGCGCGCCCGCGGGAGCGGGCACTCGTTCTCCGAGATCGCGGTGGCCCCAGGCGTTGCCCTCGATCTCGACGCCTGGACCGGAATCATCTCAGCCGACACGGAATCCGGCCTGGTCAAAGTGCGGTCGGGCACCACGCTCAAGCAGCTGAACACCGGACTGCACCGGCTCGGGCTCGCGATGCCGAACCTCGGTGACATCGACGCGCAGACCGTGTCCGGCGCGATCTCGACCGGCACGCACGGCACCGGCGCGAAGCTCGGCGGCCTGTCGACGCAGGTCCACGAACTGGAACTGGTGCTGGCCGACGGTTCCGTCGTCACCTGCTCGGCCACGGAGACGCCGGACCTCTTCAACGCCGCCCGCGTCGGGCTCGGCGCGCTCGGCGTGATCAGCACGATCACGCTGCGGTGCGTGCCGTCGTTCGTGCTGCACGCGCGGGAGACGACCGGGCACCTCGACTGGATCCTCGAGGAGTTCGACGACCTGACCGCCGTCGAGGACCACGTGGAGTTCCACTGGTTCCTGCACGGCGACGGCGTGCTGGTGAAGCGGAACAACCGCGTGCCCGAGGGCACCGAGGCGAAGCCGTTGTCGAGAGTTCGCCAGTTCTACGAGTACGAGGTCATGGAGAACACCGTGTTCGGGCTCGTCGCGCGGCTCGCCCGCGCGGTGCCGGCGACCGCTCGGCCGCTGAACAAGCTGTGCGCGGCCGCCCTGTCCGAGCGGGTCTACAGCGACCACTCGCACCACGTGTTCGCGTCACCGCGCCGGGTGCGGTTCGTCGAGTCCGAGTACGCCGTGCCGCGCGAAGCGGTGCACGAGGTGGTCCGCGAACTGCGGGCCGCCGTCAAGAAGCTCGACCACGGCGTGATCGTGCCGGTCGAGGTCCGCACCGCGCAGGGCGACGACATCTGGCTGTCCACGGCGAACGGCCGCGACTCGGCCTACATCGCGATCCACCAGTTCATCGGGATGCCCTACCGCGAGTACTTCGCCGTGTTCGAGCGGATCGCGGGCTCGGTCGGCGGCAGGCCGCACTGGGGCAAGATGCACACGCTCGGGGCCGACGTCCTGCGCGAGCGCTACCCGCACTTCGACGACTTCCGCCGGGTGCGGGACGAGGTCGACCCCGAGCACGTGTTCACGAACCCCTACCTGGACCGGGTCCTGGGGGCCTGACTAGCGGATCGGCGTGTCACCGCTGACGACCTCGTAGGTCCGGTGGACGGCGTCGGGCCGGTCGAGGAGCGCCAGCACCACGGCCGCCACGTCGGCTCGCGGGATCGAGCCGCGCAAACCCCCGTCCGCCAACGTCACCTTGCCGGTGGCGGGGTCGTCCGTGAGCGCTCCGGGGCGCAGGACCGTCCAGTCGAGGTCCCGCGCCCTCAAGTCCTCTTCGGCGTCGCGCTTCGCCTTCAGGTACAGGGCGAACTCCGGCGACACCGACGGGTCGTCGGCCTTGTCCACACCCATCGAGCTGATCTGCACGAATCGTCGGACACCCGCGTGCTGAGCGGCTTCGGCGAACAACGCGGCCGCTGCCCTGTCGACGGTGTCCTTGCGCTCCGGCCCACTACCGGGTCCCGCGCCCGCGGCGAACACCGCGGCGTCGGCTCCGGTCAGGTACTCGGCGACGGCGGCGACGTCGGAGGTCTCCAGGTCGCAGAGGACCGGGACCCCGCCTGCCGTCCACACGTCGGTGAAGTGGTCGGGGTTGCGCACCAACCCGGTGGCCGAATCCCCTCTGGCGGCGATGAGCCGCTGCAACTTCAACGCGATCTTCCCGTGGCCGCCGGCAATCACTACTCGCATGAGCCTGACGGTAGGTCAGGAAGCGGTGGCGAGCACCTGCTCGTAGACCAGTTCGTTCACCCAGCGCGTGGTCGCGGTGTCCTCGACCGGCACGTGCTCGTTGCGACCGGTGACGTCCATGGTGACGTTCGACTCGGTGTCGGCCATCAGCACCGAGACGCCGTAGCGGCGCACGCGGGGCAGGCAGTTGGTGAGGTAGTCGTGGGTGAAGGCGACCGACGTCGGCAGGACGACCGCGGCGTTGCCGTAGCGGGCGAACGGGACGGCGGACGCGAGGCCGGTGCGCCAGTGGCGGGCCACGGCGAGGACTCCGACGATCTTGACGGCCGACGGGGGGACGCGCCCCTCCATCTCGGGCCAGACCCAGGTGGACACCGTGGTGCGGTCCGCTTCCGGCCCGGCCCCGACGCACACGCGCTCGGCGTGGGCGTCGGCCATGAGCTCGGCCACGACGACGACTCGGCGACCCATCAGGACCATCTCGGGCAGCACGACCCCGTGCCACCCCAATCGGATGGCCGCGGACGCGGCGAGCTCCTCGGCGGTGCCGGGAAGTTCGGGAACCGGAACAGCAGTGGCCGACAGCGCCCGTGTGTCACCGGGTACCGCGATCCGTGCTGGTGTGCTGCTCACGCCAGGGCCTCCCTCGGGAATCACGGTCGGGAAGTTCCGCCGTGCTTCGACTCGTGCTCTGGATAATTGGTAGCAGGAGGACCGGGCGCTGCCGCCGGGTCGACCAGCGCCCTGCGATCGACGGCGCTGAGCGGTCGGTGACCGGTAGATAGCCGTCCTGGGGAGTTCGGCCCGACCATGCTGCCGTCCGGGTGACGCGGATGTGGGCGGTTACGCCGAAAGCACTGCTGACAGTAGGCGTGGATCGCCCCCGTCGGACCGCCCGCCGAGCGGGCCCCGCGCGACCGCCGGACCGCTTGTCGACCGTTCAGCGCGCCAAATCGACCGGACGACCCGAGAAGCGCTGGTCAGATCACCACGACGGTCTTGCCGCGAGCGCCGGTCGACCTCGGTCGGGCCAGTTCGGCGGCCGCTTCGGCGAGCGGCAACCGGTGTTCGACGGCGACCTTCAGCCGACCGCCGGACACCGCGTCCGCCAACCGGCTCAGCCCGTCGGGCGTTCCGCGCACCTCGAAGTTCCCGCCGCTGATCCCCCGCGCGGCCAACGCGTCCTGGTCGGCGGAGAACGTGGTCGTGAACGCCCGCCCGCCGGTCCGCACGACGGCCAGGGCGGCCCTGAACGCCTCCTGGTCGCCGACGAGGTGGACCAGCGCGTCCACGTCGCTCACACGGCCGCTGAGCGGTCCGGCGGTGTGGTCCACGACCTCCGCGGCGCCCAGCTCGCGCAACCGGTCGGCGTCCGCGGGCCTGCCGGTGGCCACGACCCGCAGTCCCGCGGCGGCGGCCAGTTGGACGACGAACCCGCCCACGCCGCCGGTCGCGCCGACCACGAGCACCGTCTCGCCCGCCTCGGCCTCCAGCGCGTCCACGACCTGCACGGCGGTGAGCCCGGCGGTCGGCAGCGCGGCGGCGACCACGGGGTCGAGCCCGGCGGGCAGCAGGGCCAGCGGGTTCGTCTCGGGCACGGTCACGTACTCCGCGTACGTCCCCTCGCCAGCCGGGGAGTGGAAGAAGGTGCCGAACACCGGGTCGCCCACGGCGAAGCGGGTGACGCCCTCGCCGAGCGCCTCGACCACCCCGGCGCCGTCGATGCCGAGCACCAGCGGGAACACGTGCGGCATCGAGCCCTTCATCATCCCGTCGGCGACCTTCCGGTCGAACGGGTTCACTCCAGCGGCCGCGAGCCGGACGAGTACACCTCCGGGACCCGGTACCGGCTCGGGGATCTCGACCAGGACCGGCGAGCCGCCGAACTCGTGCACCGCGATGGCCCGCACATGACCTCCATCACTCGACCGGGTGACTGAGATCACCCATGCCAGAACCGAATCAAGCCCAGGTTAAACGATCAAGGAACGACCGGCTCCCCGATCGGGGCGGGGCGCTCCGTCGAACGGCCCAACCGGCCCAGACCAATCCACGTCCGCGCCGACCACGGCCCCGTGTGGCGGCGATCACGCCTCTCGATCTTCGGCGGGGCCCTGGCGAAGATCGCAGGTGGAGGCCCGCGGGACCCGATTCCACGCACGAATGCCAGAAGGCCCTTGACCGCGTACTCTGCGGTCAAGGGCCTTCTGGGTAAGGATGGGCGAGGGGGGAGTTGAACCCCCACGTCCTTTCGGACACACGGACCTGAACCGTGCGCGTCTGCCATTCCGCCACTCGCCCGGAGCGACGTGGTGAACACTAGCACGCCCTCTGGACGGGTTACCAATTGGCCCGTGTCCCACCACGTCAGCCCGGATACGATCGGGGTCGGAGTCAACCGAGTCGGAGGGTGTTGCCGTGGGCCTCGTACAGCGCTTCGAGCGCCGTCTCGAAGGCATGGTCGGAAATACCTTTGCGCGCGTGTTCGGCGGCAGCGTCGTACCGCAGGAAGTAGCGCAGGCGCTTCAGCGCGAGGCCGAGAGCAACATCCGCGAGCTCGCGGGTGGCAGACTCCTCGCGCCGAACCACTACGTGGTCCTGCTCGGCCCGCAGGACCACGATCGGCTTGCCGGTGACGGGCAGGATGAACTACGCATCACCCAGCTCCTCGGGGACTCCCTCGGAGAGCACCTGGCCGAGTTTGGGTGGGATACCTATGGTGACGTCGTAGTCTCCCTGGAGCGCTCCGACGCGCTGCACACCGGACAGTTCCGAACCAGCTCGTCCGTCGACCCCGATGTGAAAGTTGCCAGCCGACGGTCAGCACCACCTCGCACCGCAGGAGACCGATCCATGAGCCAGCCTCCCGGCTACGGACAAGGACAGGGCCAGCCCGGCCACGACCCCTATGGGCAGGGCGGTTACGGCCAACAGCCGCAGCAGCCCGGCTACGACCAGCAGGGCTACGGCCAGCCGCCGCAGCAGGGTTACGACCAGGGTTACGGCCAGCAGGGCTACGACCAGGGTTACGGCCAGCAGCCCGCCCAGGGCTACGACCAAGGCGGTTACGGGCAGCAGCCCGCGCCTGGCGGCTACGACCAGGGCTACGGCCAGCAGCCCGCCCAGGGCTACGACCAGGGTTACGGGCAGCAGCCCGCCCCCGGTGGCTACGACCAGGGCTACGGCCAGCAGCCCGCGCCCGGCGGCTACGACCAGGGCTACGGCCAGCAGGGCTACGACCAGGGTTACGGCCAGCAGGGCGGCTACGGCCAGCAGGGCGGCTACCAGGACCCGGCGGCGGGCTACGCGCCTCCCGCCGTGCAGTCCGGACCGCGCACGCTGAACGCCACGCTGCACCTGGACGACGGCTCGAACCGCACTTATCCGTTGAAGCAGGGCGGAAACGTGGTCGGTCGCGGGCAGGAGGCGGACTTCCGCCTGCCCGACACCGGAGTGTCCAGGAGGCACCTGGAGATCACGTGGGACGGGCAGAGTGCAATGCTCGCGGATCTCGGTTCGACCAACGGCACGACGGTGAACGGCACTCCAGTGCAGACTTGGCAGCTCGCGGAAGGCGATGTCGTCCGCATCGGCCACTCCTCACTGGTGTTCCGCACGCAAGGCTGAGGTCGATTCGGGCAACGGTGACAGCACTCAAGGCAGGAGCGGTTACAACCGGTGCCAGAGCTGGTGATGCAGCTGACCAGAGCAGGTTTTCTCGTCCTGCTGTGGTTGTTCGTGCTGGCCGCGCTTCGAGTGGTCCGCTCCGATCTCTACGCTGCCTCGGGTCTACGGGTATCCGTGCCCGGGTTCCGAAAAAACTCGAAGAAGGCCGCCAACGGGAACAAGGCCCCCCGGCAACTCGTGGTCACTCACGGGGCGCTGACGGGTACCCGGATCTCGCTTGACGGCAGGCCGATCCTGATCGGCCGCGCTGACGACTCCACGCTCGTGCTGGACGACGACTTCGCGTCGACCAGGCACGCGCGTATTTCGTTGCGCGGCTCGGACTGGTACGTGGAAGACCTAGGTTCCACGAACGGCACCTACCTAGACCGGGCGAAGGTCACGGCACCCCTCCGGGTCCCGCTCGGCTCTCCGATCCGAATCGGCAAAACGGTGATCGAGCTGCGATCATGACCCTCGTCCTCCGATACGCGGCCCGAAGCGACCGGGGCCTGGTGCGCAACAACAACCAGGACTCCGTGTACGCGGGCCCCCGCCTGCTCGCACTCGCCGACGGCATGGGTGGCCATGCCGCCGGTGAAGTCGCGAGCAAAGTCGTCATCGCCGCTTTGGCCCCGCTGGACGACGACGAGCCGAGCGACGACCTGCTCGGCCAGTTGCGCGAAGCGGTCATCGCGGGCAACGGCGCCATCTCCGAACTGGTCGCCAGCGACCCCGACCTGGACGGCATGGGCACCACGCTCACGGCCGTCCTGTTCGCGGGCAGCAGGCTGGGGATGGCCCACATCGGCGACTCGCGCGCCTACATGCTGCGCAACGGCGCGTTCGCGCAGATCACGCACGACGACACGTTCGTCCAGTCGTTGATCGACGAAGGTCGGATCACCGAGGAGGAAGCGGCCACGCACCCGCAGCGGTCACTGCTGCTGCGCGCGCTGACCGGCCACGAGGTGGAACCGCGCCTCATGGTTCGCGAGGCGCGTCCGGGCGACCGCTACCTGCTCTGCTCGGACGGCCTCTCCGGTGTGGTCAGCCTGGAGACGCTCGACGAGGCGATCCGCATCCCCGATCCGCAGGCCTGCGCCGACCGGATGATCGAGCTGGCGCTCAAGGGCGGTGGACCGGACAACGTGACGGTGATCGTCGCGGACGTCGCCGACATCGACTTCGGCGACGACGCGCCGATCATCGGCGGCGCCGCCGGTGACGGCAGCGCCGACCCGCCGCCACCGGACTCCCCCGCCGCTCGGGCGAGTTCGATCACCGGTCCACGACCGATCCCGCAACGCTCCGAGACCCCGCCTCCGCCGCCTGATCCCAAGATCAAGCGGCGGCGCAAGGTCAGGGCCGTGCTGCTGGTGTTCCTCCTGCTGCTGCTCATCGCGGCGGCGGGCATGGGCACCCGCTGGTGGGTCATGCGCCAGTACTACATCGGCGCGACGGAGGACGGCCAGGTGTCGATCTTCCGCGGTGTCAGCGGCAGCTTCCTGGGCGTCGCGCTGCACACGGTCGCCGAGGGCTCGTGCCCGCCCGGCTCCGAGGCGGCGTGCGAGCCGATCACGATCAACGACCTCCGGGTGTCCACGCGCGACGTCGTGCGCAACGGCATCACGAAGGACGGGCTCGAGGAGGCGAGGGAGGGCATCCGCAAGCTCCGCACGGAGCAGGTGCTGCCCCCGTGCGCCGACGCGACCAAGCCGTCCACCTCGGTGACCCCGACGACCACCGGCACGTCGACCAGCACCACCGGGTCGTCCTCCGGCGGTCCGACGACCACCACCGAGTCGGCGGCCGCGACCACCACCAGCCTGGATTCCACTCCCCTGCAGACGCCCACGCAGACGCCGGGCACGGACTGCCGACGGAAGGGCCAGTAAGTCGATGGGTTCGCCGGTCCCCACCGGGGAGGCGCCGCTCGCCGCGGCGACCAGCACGTCGCCAGGCTTGAGGCCGCCCACGAAGCGGGGCACCGAACTCGTCATGCTCGGGTTCGCCTCCGCGCTGGTGACAGCCGCCCTGATCCTGGTGGAGGCGAACCAGGAGCAGACGCTGACGATGCAGATCGTCTACTACGGCGTCGCCTACATGGGGTTGTTCGCGGTAGCGCACCTCGCGGTTCGGAAGTGGGCCCCGTACGCGGACCCGATCATCCTGCCGTGCGTGGCGCTGCTCAACGGCCTCGGCCTGGTGATCATCCACCGGATCGACCTCGCCTCCGAGGGCGAGATCATCGCGGGTGAGCTGTACTCCGCGAAGGCGCCGAAGCAGGTGCTGTGGACGGCGGTCGCGCTGGTCCTGTTCTGCCTGGTGCTGAAGTTCGTCAAGGACCACCGGACGCTGGCCAAGTACGGCTACACCGCGGGCCTGGTCGGCCTGGTGGCGCTGATCCTGCCCGGCATCCTGCCCAGCTTCATCGCGCCGGAGATCAACGGCGCGAAGATCTGGCTGACGTTCGGCGCGTTCTCGATCCAGCCGGGCGAGTTCGCGAAGATCCTGCTGATGGTGTTCTTCGCGGCCTTCCTGGTGTCCAAGCGCGACCTGTTCACCGCGGCGGGCAGGCAGTTCCTCGGCCTCGACCTGCCGAGGGCCCGCGACCTCGGCCCGCTGGTCGCCGCGTGGGCGGTCGGCGTGAGCATCATGGTGCTCCAGAAGGACCTCGGCAGCTCGCTGCTGTTCTTCGGGATCGTGCTGGTGCTGCTCTACGTGGCCACCGAGCGCGCGGCGTGGGTCGTGGTCGGCCTGGTGCTGTTCTCCGGCGGCGCGGTCGTGGCGTGGAAGCTGTTCAACCACGTGCAGCAGCGCGTGTCGAACTGGCTGGACCCGCTGGCGACCTACGACCTGCCCGGCGGCGGCTACCAGATCGCCCAGTCCCTGTTCGGCCTCGGCACCGGCGGCATCTTCGGCGCCGGGCTCGGCGCCGGTCGGCCGGACCTGATCCCCGAGGCGAACACGGACTTCATCACGTCCGCGATCGGCGAGGAGCTCGGCTTCGTCGGCCTGTCCGCGATGCTGCTGATCTACGCGGTGTTCTCGCTGCGCGGCATGCGCAGCGCCATCGCCGTGCGGGACAGCTTCGGCAAGCTCCTCGGCGGCGGCCTCAGCTTCGCGCTGTGCTTCCAGGTGTTCATCGTCGTCGGCGGTGTCACCAAGCTGATCCCGATGACCGGCATCACCGCCCCGTTCCTGTCCTACGGCGGCTCGTCGCTGCTGGCCAACTACGTCCTCGTGGCGCTGCTGCTGCGCATCTCGGACGCCGCTCGCGGCCCGAAGGTCGTGCCGAAGCCGAAGCCGCAGCAGCCCGCCATCGCGGACCAGTTCACAGTCATGGTGGAGCGTCCCAAATGAACACACCGCTCCGCCGCGTCGGCATCTTCATGATGGTGATGATCCTGCTGCTCATGGGCAACGCGACCTACGTGCAGGTGATCAAGGCCGACGACTACCGCAAGGACGACCACAACCGCCAGCGCGTGCTGCTCAACGAGTACTCGCGCGAGCGCGGCCAGATCATCGCGAGCGACGGCACGCCCATCGCGAACGTCAAGGGCACCGACGACTCGTTCAAGTACCAGCGCGTCTACGCGAACGGCCCGGCGTACGCGCCGGTCACCGGCTACTACTCGCTGATCTACGGCAGCGGCGGCGTCGAGCGCGTCGAGGACGACCTGCTCAACGGGTCCGACGACCGGCTGTTCGCGCGCAGGCTGTCCGACGTCATCACCGGCCGCGACCCCAAGGGCGCCAGCATCCAGCTGACCGTCGACCCGAAGGTCCAGCAGACCGCGTACGACGAGATGACGAACCGGGGGTTCACCGGATCGGTGGTCGCGCTCAACCCCCAGACCGGGGCCATCCTCGGAATGGTGAGCACCCCGTCCTACGACCCGAACCGGCTCGCCAGCCACGACAACGACGAGCAGCAGGCGGCCTGGAACGAGTACACCCAGGGCAACGACACCCAGCCGACCCTGAACCGCGCGGTGCAGTCGATCTACCCGCCCGGCTCGACCTGGAAGGTCGTCGTGGCCGCGGCCGCGCTGGAGGACGGCAAGACCAAGGACACGCAGCTCACCGCCGCCGGGTCGATCACGCTGCCGGGCACCAACACGCAGCTGCCGAACTTCAACGGCGGCGCCTGCGGCGGCGGCCAGACCGCGAGCATGGAGGAAGCGCTCGCGCGGTCGTGCAACACGGCGTTCGCCGAGCTGGCGGGCGACCTCGGCGAGTCGAAGCTGACCAAGCAGGCCAACAAGTTCGGCATGAACGACAAGAACCTGACCATGCCGCTGACGGTCGCGCCGTCCGCGTACGGCCCGGTGCCGGACAAGGCGGCGCTGTTCCAGAGCGGCATCGGCCAGCGCGTCGTCGAGATGACGCCGCTGGAGAACGCGGTCATCGCCGCGACCATCGCCAACGGCGGGGTGCGGATGAAGCCGTACCTCGTGCAGAAGCTGATCGCGCCGGACCTGTCGGAGATCGACGAGACCAAGCCGGACGAGGTCGAGGACGCGGTCAGCCCCGCGACCGCGAACACGCTGCGCGACATGATGCTGAAGTCGGAGACGAACACCGGCGGCGAGGGCAGGCTCAGCGGCGTGAACATCGCGTCGAAGACCGGCACCGCCGAGCACGGCGTCGACCCGGCCGCGGTGCCGCCGCACGCCTGGTACATCGCCTTCGCGCCCGCCGAGAAGCCCACCATCGCCGTCGCCGTGATCGTCGAGAACGGCGGCGACCGCGGCCTGGGCGCCACCGGCGGCAAGGTCGCGGCACCCGTGGGCAGGGCGGTCATCGGCGCGTACCTGGCTGGCCGCTGATGCTGATCACCGGCCAGCTCCTCGCCGAGCGGTACCGCCTCACCAGGCGGATCGCCGTCGGCGGCATGGGCGAGGTCTGGGAGGCCGAGGACACCAGGCTCGACCGCAACGTCGCGGTCAAGGTGCTCAAGGCCGACCTCAGCGGGGACGCGGAGTTCCTCACGCGCTTCCGCATCGAGGCGCGGACGACCGCGTCGCTGAACCACCCCGGCATCGCCGCGGTGCACGACTACGGCGAGACGGCGTCCATGCCGGACGGGCCGGAGGACACGGCCTACCTGGTGATGGAGCTGGTCGAGGGCGAGCCGCTCGCCGCGATCATCGCGCGCGGCAGGCTGACCGTGGACCGCACGCTGGACGTGCTCCAGCAGGCCGGGACGGCGTTGCAGGCGGCGCACGAGCGCGGGCTGGTGCACCGCGACGTGAAGCCCGGCAACATCCTGGTCACCCCCGCGGGCAAGGTGAAGATCACCGACTTCGGCATCGCGAAGGCAGCCGACGCGGCTCCGGTGACCCGCAACGGCATGGTGATGGGCACCGCCCACTACATCGCTCCCGAGCAGGCCCTGGGTCACGACGCCGAACCCGCGAGCGACGTGTACGCGCTGGCCGTGTGCGGCTACGAGTGCCTGACCGGGCACCGGCCGTTCCGGTCGGAGAACGCGGTGACCGTCGCCATGATGCACATCCGCGACATCGCGCCGCCGCTGCCGCCGGACGTCACCGGCGGTCCGCGCGCGCTGATCGAGGCGACGCTGGTCAAGGACCCGCGGCAGCGCTACCGCAACGGCGGCGAGTTCGCCGAGGCCGTCGCCGCCGTCCGCTCGGGCAGGCCGCTGCCGACGCCGTCCGGGCTGGCCATGGCCACCGGACCGGTCATGACGCACCCCGGTCTCCAGATGTCGCACCCCGCGTCCCAACCGGGTTTCCCCCCCGTTCAGCAGGGCCTGCCCACCGGCCAGCACCCCCTCCCGCCTAACAGTCCGCACACGGGTACTTTCCGTCCGTTGCCGGCTCCGCAGCGGCCTCCGGGGAAAGCGAGGGCCGTTTTGTGGGTTATGGTCGGACTCCTGGTCGTCGCGCTGATCGTGCTAGGGGTGTTCGTGCTGCGCGCGTTGGTGAACAACACCGGGGACACCGGGTCGGGCCAGCCGGGCACGTCTGGCGCCCGCCCCGCGCAGAACACGCAGGTGAGCGCGTCCGGTGAGCTGGGACCCACGGACAAGACCGCGGGCAAACCGGTGGTGCGGGTGGAGAAGTCGGACTACCTGGACCTGCCGGTGAACGAGGTGACCGAGAAGCTCGCGAACAGCGGCTTGCAGCCCGAGTCGAAGACGACCACGGGTGAGCAGCCGCGCGAGCAGAAGCGGTGCAAGGTCTCCGACGTGTCACCGGTGGGCGAGGTTGCGATCGGCTCACGGGTGACGGTGACCTGTGTGCCTACCTGACCGGAACCCGCCAGGCTGTGCGAGCACGAAACCGAACTGCTAGACACGATGGTTAGACCGTTGACGAGGAGCGGGACGACGCACTGATGAGCACTCCGCGACTGCTCTCCAATCGCTACGAACTGGGTGAGACCCTGGGCTATGGCGGTATGTCGGAGGTCCACAAGGGCCGCGACGTTCGCCTCGGCCGTGACGTGGCGATCAAGGTGCTCCGAGCCGACCTCGCCCGCGACAAGACCTTCCAGGAGCGCTTCCGCCGCGAGGCCCAGAACTCGGCGGCGCTGAACCACCCGGCGATCGTCGCGGTCTACGACACCGGCGAGACCCAGACGGAGTACGGCCCGCTGCCGTACATCGTCATGGAGTACGTCGACGGCCGGACGCTGCGCGACATGGTGAAGACGCAGGGCCCGCTGTCGGGCAAGCGCGCCATGGAGGTCATGGCCGACGTGTCGGCCGCGCTGGACTTCAGCCACCGCCACGGCATCGTGCACCGCGACGTGAAACCCGCCAACGTCATGATCACCCGCTCCGGCGCGGTGAAGGTGATGGACTTCGGCATCGCCCGCGCCGTCCACGACGGCCAGGCCGCCGTGACGCAGACCGCCGCCGTCATAGGGACCGCGCAGTACCTCTCGCCCGAGCAGGCGCGCGGCGAGGCGGTCGACGGCCGCTCCGACGTGTACGCGTCGGGCTGCGTGCTGTTCGAGCTGCTGACCGGCGAGCCGCCGTTCACCGGCGACTCCCCCGTGGCCGTGGCGTACCAGCACGTGCGGGAGGACCCGAAGCCGCCGTCGTCGCTGAACCCGAACGTGACGCCCGCGCTCGACGCCATCGTGCTCAAGGCGATGGCGAAGGGCCCGGCGAACCGCTACCAGTCGGCCGCCGAGATGCGCGCGGACCTGGTGCGCGTGCTGTCCGGCCAGCGCCCGTCCGCGCCCGCCGTGATGACGCCCGAGGACCGCACCGCGGTGCTCAACCAGACGCCGCGGACCGAGGTCGTGTCGTCCGGCCGCCACCGCCCGTCCGCGCTGCGCGACGAGCAGAGCGACTACGACGCGATGGCCGAGGAGGACGAGGAGCGGCGGGCCAGGCGCAAGAAGGCGACCATGGTCACGCTCGTCGTGCTGCTGTGCATCGCCGTGATCGCGCTCGCCGCGTGGATCACGTCGAGCCTGCTCGGCAGCAACAGCAGCTCGGGGACGGAGAAGGTCCCGGTGCCCGGCGTGACGGGCAAGACCCTCACCGCCGCGAAGGCGACCCTGGAGGAGGCCGGCCTCCGGTACAAGATCGACCCGGTGCCGTGCCAGCCCGGTGAGAACGGCGCCACCCCGCGCTGCACCGCCGACGACATCGACAAGGTCTTCGCGATCGACCCGAGCGCGGGCACGTCGGTGCCCAAGCAGACCGAGATCACCCTGACCTACGGCACGAGCCCGGACCAGATCGCCGTGCCGGACGTGACGGGCCTGTCGCCGCAGGAGGCGCAGGCCAAGCTGAGCGCCGACGGCTGGGGCTTCGCCCAGGGCCAGGACACCGTCGAGGTCGACGACAACGCCAAGGTCGGCAAGGTCGCCCAGCAGAACCCGCAGGCGGGCGTGAAGGCCGCCAAGGGCGCGGTCGTCACGGTCCTGCTCGGCAAGGGCCCGGACACCGTGCAGCTCGCCGACGTGACGGGCCAGTCCGTCGCGAACGCGACCGCGTCCCTCGAGGGCGCCGGGTTCACCGTGACCACGAAGGAAGCCGACAGCCTGAAGGACCAGGGCGAGGTGCTCTCCATGACGCCGAACCCCGGCCGGGTCGCCAAGGGCACCACGGTCACGCTGACGGTGTCGAAGGGCAACCAGATCACCATGCCGGACATCACCGGCATGACCGTGGACCAGGCGAAGACCAAGCTGAACCAGAACGGGTGGAACGGCGAGCTGACCACGACGGAGAAGACCGCCGTCACGGACATCAGCAAGAACAACAAGATCCTCACCCAGGACCCGAAGGCCGGTGGGCCGATCACGAAGAACCAGCGGGTGAACATCACCGTCGGCGACTTCAAGATCACGACGTCGAACTAGCTTCGGTAGACCGCAAGCGAGAGGCCCCCACGGCACACGGCGGGGGGGGCGCACGCGTAGTGGGGGGGTAGGGAAGGCGGGCGGGGGGGGGCCGCG
>NZ_JBHYHC010000175.1:0-16294 GCF_042738955.1 Umezawaea sp. NPDC059074 | reverse complement strand
CTTTGGACCGCCTTTTACGCCCGACAAGGGCCGAAATGAGGGGCCCCATGTCAAATCGGCCACAGCACGCTGGAAATCGCAGCCGCCAACCGACTGAGCTGGAACAAAAGCTCACGGGGTGACCCGGCCGGATCGAGCGCCGCTCACCGACCCGGCTGCAACGCGCCCCACCTCACCGAACCCCAGCAACCCTCCCCCTCATCAAAAACCCAGCCACCGGCTCAACAAACCGAGCCACGATCGGCCCGATGATCGCCATCAACAACACATAAGCCGTAGCCAACGCCGCCAACTCATCCGACACGTGCCCCGAAGCCACCGCCAACCCCGCGATCACGATCGAAAACTCCCCCCGAGCCACCAACGCCACCCCAGCCCGAGCCCTCCCCATCACCGCGATCCCCTGCCTCCGAGCCGCCCACCACCCGGTAGCGATCTTCGTCAACGTCGTCACCACAGCCAACACCCCCGCCACCCCCAACACCGGCGGAATAGAAGCAGGATTCGTGTTCAACCCAAAAACCACAAAAAACATCGCCGCGAACAAATCCCGCAACGGCTCCAACATCCGAGTAGCGTTCTCCGCCGTAGACCCCGAAATCGCGATCCCCAACAAGAACGCCCCCACCGCGGCCGACACCTGCAACTGCGACGCGATCCCCGCCACCAGCAACGCCGACCCGAGCAGTTTCAGCAGGAACACCTCGTGGTCCGGGCTGTCCACGACGGCCGAGATCACCCGCCCGTACCGCAGCGCCACCACCAGCACCACGGTCACGGTCAGCAGCGCGATCCCCACCGACGTCAGCCCGCCGAGGAAGCTCGCCCCGGCCAGCACCGCCGTCAGCACCGGCAGGTAGACCGCCATCGCCAGGTCCTCGAACACCAGCACCGACAGCACCACGGGCGTCTCGCGGTTGCCCAGCCGCCCGAGGTCTCCCAGCACCTTCGCGATGATCCCGGACGACGAGATGTAGGTGACCCCGGCCATCGCCAGCGCCCCGACCGGCCCCCAGCCGAGCACCAGCGCCGCCACCGCTCCCGGCGCGGCGTTGAGGACGATGTCCAGCACCCCGGCCATCCACGACTTCCGCAGCCCGGTGGTCAGCTCGGACGCCGAGTACTCCAGTCCGAGCAGCAACAGCAGCAGTACCACCCCGATCTCGCTGGCGAGGTGGGCGAACTCCTCGATCCCGTGGAGCGGGATCAACCCGCCGGACCCGAAGGCCAGGCCGCCGACCAGGTACAGCGGGATGGGCGAGATGCCGAACTTCCACGCGACCCGGCCCAGCAGCCCGAGCCCGAAGAACACCGCACCCAGCTGGATCAACGCGACAGCGGTCTCCGGCACGCGCTCAGCCGCCTGTCAGCAGGTCGGCGGCGGCGTCGAGCCCTTCCGCGGTCCCCACCACCACGGCGAGGTCGCCGTCCGCGAACACGAACTCCGGCCCCGGCGACGGGTGAGCCGCCCCCAGCCGGACGACCGCGACGATCGACGCGCTCGTGCGGGTCCGCAGCGCCGTGTCCCCGAGCGTCCGCCCCGCGAAGGCCGTCACCGGCAGCTGCCGGGTGGTGATCCCGCTGATGTCCCGGTGCTGCTCCGTCAACCGCGCCACCAGCTGCGGCGACCCGAGCAGCCCGGCGAGCGTCCCCGCCTCCTCCGGCGTGAGCGGGATCGACACCGACGACGCGTCCGGGTCGTCCTCCCTGGACACGATCAGCTCGAACTTCCCCTCCCGGTGGGAGATCACCCCGATCCGCCGCCCCGCGCGGATGGCGAAGTCCTCACGTACACCTATTCCGGGCAGGGGCGTCACTTCGACGTTCACGGGTAGTCGTTCCTCTTCTCGGACGATCACGGTTCGATGAGCCCGGCGCGGATCGCGTACCGGGTGAGTTCCAGGCGGTCCTTCAACCCGAGCTTCTGCAGCAGGTTCGCGCGGTGCCGCTCCACCGTCTTCACGCTGATCACCAGCAGTTCGGCGATCTCCTTCGACGAGTTCCCCTCGGCGACCAGCTTGAGGATCTCCTCCTCCCGGTCGGTGATCGCCTTCGCCGGGATGCTCTCGCCGTCGCGTGCCCGGTCCAGGTAGTCGCGGATGAGCGATGCCACCGCGCCGGGGTACAGGAACGGCTCCCCGCGCACGGCGGCCCGGCACGCCTCCACCAGGTCCAGGTCCGCGACCGACTTGAGCACGTACCCCGACGCCCCGGCCTTCAGCGCCTCGAAGAAGAACTGCTCGTTGTCGTACATCGTGAGGATCAGGATCCGCATGTCCGGCAGCAGCCGCGACAGCTCGCGCGCCGCCTGCAACCCGGTGAGCCGGGGCATCGCGATGTCCAGGATGGCCAGGTCCGGCCGTTCGGCGCGAGCCATGGCGATGGCCTCCGCGCCGTCACCCGCCTCGGCGACCACGGTCAGGTCCGGCTCGCCGTCCAGGATCAACCGGACCCCGCGCCGCACGAGCGCGTGGTCGTCCGCGAGCAGGATGCGCACGGGCTTCACCGCCGCCCCCGAACGACGAGCCGGACCTCGGTGCCGTGCCGGGGCGCGGGACCGACGGCCAACTCCGCGCCGATCAGCAGCGCGCGTTCCCGCATCCCCCGGATGCCCGCCCCCTCCTCCGCACCACCCATGCCGCGGCCGTCGTCGCGGACGCACAGCTCCACCCCGGCCGACGTCGACCGCAGCAGGACGTCCACCTGCTGGGCCTCGGCGTGCCGGACCGTGTTCGTCAGCCCTTCCTGGGCGACGCGGTAGACCACCAGTTCGGTCTCCTTGTCCAACTCGGGCAGGTCTCGGTCGAACGACAGCCGCACGACGTGGTCGGAGAACTCGGCCACCAACGCCTTCAGCGCGCTGACCAGCCCCAACTCCTCCAGCACCCCCGGCCGCAACCGGCGGGCGATCCGCCGCACCTCGTCGTGCAGCTCCTGGGCGACCCGGCGGCGCTCGGCCTCCTGCGCGGACAGCGCGCGGGCCGAGCTGAACCCGCGTTCGGCCTCCAGCCGGTCGAGCATCCCGTTGAACGTGGTGATCAGCTCGGCGATCTCGCCGTGGCCCGCCGCGGTCAGCCGGGGGCCGGGTTTGAGCAGGTCGATGGTGGTCATCGCGCGGGTGAGCCGGTCCAGCGGGGCCAGGCCGAGGCGGATCAGGGCGGCGTTCGCCACGAGCAGGACGCCCAGCCCCGCCGTGAGGATCAGGGTCTCGGTCAGCGCGGCCGGAGCAGACACGGTCATCGGCCCGAGCACGAGCACCGCGGCGGCCGCTACCAAGGCCACGGCGTTGAGCAGGAAGATCCTGCCGAACAAGGACACGCGCGCTGCCTCCTGGAGATCACTTCCGGTCCGCACGAGGGTGACCCGGATTCCGCCGGGTGTCCATCCGTGGTGACACCCATGTTCGCCCCGGCGGACCGGACCCGCCGGTCGTCCGGTGGCGGACGGCACCGGCCGGGAATGGGCGGACGACCCGATCGCGCCCGACCCCTCCCGCGGGAGATCGTGGAGGCACCCCACGAAGGAGGAGCCCGTGGTCCGAACAGAGCACCGGAAGCCGATCCGCCTCACCCGCCGGACGAAGTGGACGCTCCTGGCCGTCGCCGCCGCCCTGGTCGCGGCCGGAGTCCTGCTGCCGGACGCGCTGCCCCTCGCCGCGGGCCTGATCCTGGCGGGGTCCGTCGGCGTCGGCAACGACGCGCGCTGACCCCGCCGTCCAGCGGTGGGTTCGACCGCATCGGGGCGGTCGAACTCACCGCAGCAGGTCGGACGTGATGTCGGCGGTGCTCGGGCAGCCCGCGAGGGCCATGGCCAGGTCGAGGTCGGCGAGCAGGCAGCGCAGGACGTGGGCCACGCCGTCCTGGCCGTCCAGGGCGAGGCCGTAGACGTAGGGCCTGCCGTAGAGGACGGCGTCCGCGCCCGACGCCAAGGCCTTCAGGACGTCGCTGCCGGTGCGGATCCCGGAGTCGACGAGGACCGGCACGTCGTCGCCCACGGCGGCGCGGACGGCGGGCAGGGCGTCGAAGGCCGCGACCGTCCCGTCCAGCTGCCTGCCGCCGTGGTTGGAGACGACGACGCCGTCGATCGCGCCGAGGTCGAGGGCCCGGCGGGCGTCCGCGGGGTGCAGGACGCCCTTCAGCAGGATCGGCAGCGACGTGACCTTGCGCAGCCAGGGCAGGTCGTCCCAGTCCAGGGAGGGGTTGGCGAACACGCGGGCCCAGTGGCCCACGACCGAGCCGCCCTCGGGCAGCCCCGCCTGGAACGCCGGGTCGGAGGTGAAGTTCGCGATCCCGTGGCCCCGCAGGAACGGCAGGTAGCCGTGGTCCAGGTCGGTGGGCCGGTAGCCGAACGTCGGCGCGTCGACCGTGAGGACGATGGCCGTGTACCCGCTCGCCTCGGCGCGGCGGACCAGCGACTCGGCCACGGTCCGGTCCGACGGCCAGTACAGCTGGAACCACCTCGGGCCCGCACCGGCGACGGCGGCCACGTCCTCCAGGCTGTGCGAGGACCCGGTGGACAACACGAACGGGACGTCGACCGACGCCGCCGCGCGGACCGTGGCCAGTTCGCCCTCGGGGTGCACGACGGTCTGCGCCGCGATGGGCGCGAGCAGCACCGGCGACGGCAGGCGTTGGCCGAGCAAGGTCACCGACAGGTCGCGGCGGGCCGCGCCGCGCAGCATCCGCGGGACCAGCTCCCGCCGTGCATAGGCCCGCCGGTTGGCCTGGCCGGTGTCGCCGGTCCCGGCGTCGCCGAGGACGTAGCCGACCGCCTCGGGCGTCATCACGGCACGGGCCGCCGCCTCCAGCGCGGTCAGGTCGGTGGTGAGCTTCGGCGCGCCGCCGAGGTAGACCTCCCTGACGAGGTCGGCGGGCGTGCTTCCCTGGTCCCGCAGGCGGTCCGCGAGCAGCCGGGCCACGGCGGGGTCCCGGCCGACGAGGGCGAAGTGGTCGCCGGACAGGATCTCGGTGTCGCAGCCGTGCGTGGTGTGCCGGGCCCAGCCCCGTGTCTGCGCGAGGGTGTTCTTGGGGTCGGCGTCGGCCAGCAGCACGGTGATCGGCGCCTTCAGCGGCGCGTCGGACGGGCACCGGTAGCGCCGCAGCGCCCGGTGGTCGGCCCGCAGCAGCCGGAGGATCTCGGCCACCACGTCCTCCTCCCGCAGCAGCGCCTCGGGCACGCCGCCCAACCGCCGGAGTTCGGCGACGACCGCGGCGTCGTCCAGGGTGTCGAGGTCCTGCTCCTGCCAGTCCTCGCTCGGCGGTCGGGCCGCCGAGACGAACAGCCGCACGACCGCGCCGCGCTCCTCCAGCAGCCGGGTCGTCTCGAACGCGACGAGGGCTCCCATGCTGTGCCCGAGCAGCGCCACCGGCCGGTCGGTGAACGGCGCGAGGAACCGCGCGGCCTCCGCGGCGAGGTCGGTGATGTCCGCCGCGCAGGGCTCGGACCGGCGCTCGCGGCGGCCGGGGTACTGGACGGTGAGGACCTCCACGTCCTCGGGCAGCGCGCGGGCCAGCGCCGTGAAGGCGTCGGCGGCCGCGCCCGCGTGCGGGAAGCACGCCAGCCGCACGGCCGGGTCCCGCCGGGGGTGCGGCGCGCGCACCGGGGTGTTCTCGGCCAGGGTCATGACGTCCCCTCCTCGGAGGCGGGTTCGGCCAGGCGGTCGGCCAGGTGGGCCGGGGTCGGCCAGTCGTAGATGAACGTTGCGGGCAGGCGGATCCCGGTCGCGGCGGCGATCCGGTTGCGCAGCTCCACCGCGGCGAGCGAGTCGAGGCCCATGCGGTCGAACAGGTCGCGCGGGTCGACGGCCTGGCCGGAGGCGTGGCCCAGGACCACCGCGGTCTCCTGCCGCACGATGTCCAGCAGGGTAGTGGTCGGCGCGGCCACGACCGGGTCCGTGCTCCGGGTGAGGTCGCGCAGCAGCCGCGGGGCGGTGTCGCCCAGGCCGTCGAGCGCCCACTCGGCGGCCACGGCCGTCGGCGCGTTGCGCCGGAGCGCCGCGTCGAGCAGGTCGAGCCCGCGCTTCTCCGACAACGGCAGCACGCCGAGGCGGGCCATGCGGGCGATGTCGGAGGCCGCGAGGTCCGACCCCATGCCGTCCGCCCCCGACCACAGGCCCCAGACCACGGAGATCCCCGGCTGTCCCGCCGACCGCCGCTGCTCGACCAGGGCGTCCACGAACGCGTTGCCCGCCGCGTACCCGGCCTGCCCGGCGGAACCCAGTGTCCCGGCCAGCGACGAGAACACCACGAACGCGCTGAGGTCGTGGGTGGCCTCGTGCAGGTTCAGCGCCGCGTCGGCCTTGGGCCGCAGCACGCGGTCCAGGTCCGCCGGGGTGATCGACGCGAGCACGCCGTCGTCGAGCACGCCCGCCGCGTGCACCACGCCGCCGAGGCGGACGCCGTCCCCCTCCAAGTCGGCCAGCACCGCGTCCAAGGCGGCCCGGTCGGCGGCGTCGCAGGCGAGCGACCGGACGTCGGCCCCGAGGTCGACCAGGTCCTCCACCGCGAGGGCCGCGGCGCTGCCCGGTTCCGGCCGGGTCCGGCCCAGCAGCACCAGCTGCCGCACCCCGTGCTCGACGACCAGGTGCCGGGCGACCAGGCGGCCGAGCTGGCCGTGGCCGCCGGTGATCAGCACTGCGCGGGTGGTGTCCCACGGGTCGTCGCCGAGCGGGAGGGTGAGGACGATCTTGCCGATGTGCCGGGCCTCGCCGAGGTGGCGGAACGCGCGCGGCGCGCGGCGGATGTCCCACGTGGACACCGGCGGCGGGTCGAGCACGCCCTGCTCGAAGAGGGCGAGCAGGGCCAGCAGCGCCTCCTGCGTCCGGTCGGGACCGAACTCGCGCACGTCGTAGGCGCGGTAGGCCACCCCTTGCAGCCTGGCGGGATCACGGCGGTCGGTCTTGCCCATCTCCAGGAAGTGCCCGCCGCGCGGGAGCAGCCGCAGGGAGGCGTCGACGAACTCCCCGGCCAGGCAGTTGAGCACCACGTCGACACCCCGGCCCCCGGTGGTCTCCAGGAACCGCTGCTCGAAGTCGAGCGTGCGGGACGAGGCGATGTGGTCGTCGTCGAGGCCCGCGGCGCGCAGCGCGTCCCACTTCGCCGGGCTCGCCGTGGCGAAGACCTCGGCCCCGAGGTGCCGGGCGAGCCGGACGGCGGCCGTGCCGACGCCACCGGTGCCCGCGTGCACGAGGACCGACTGTCCTTCGCCGAGGCCCGCGAGGCCGGCCAGGCCGTGGTACGCGGTCAGGTACGCCACCGGGACGGCGGCGGCCTGCTCGAACGACCAGCCGTGCGGGACCCGGACCAGCAACCGCTGGTCGGTGAGCGAGACCGGGCCGATGCCCGCGAACAGGCCCATCACCCGGTCGCCGGGACGCAGCCCGGTCACGCCGGGGCCCGTCTCCAGGACGACACCCGCCCCTTCGCCGCCCTGGCCGGTGCTGGCAGCGTCCGGGTCGACCGACGGCGGGATCACCCCGAGGGCGAGCAGGACGTCGCGGAAGTTGAGCCCGGCGGCCCGCAGCCGCACCCTGACCTGGCCGGGCGCCAGCGGCTCGGCCACCTCCGGCCACGGGGCCAGCGCCAGCTCGTCGAACGTCTGCCTGCCGACGAAGTCGAGCCGCCAGTGGCGTTCCCCGGCGGGTGGCGTCAGCAGGGTGTCGGGGTCGGCCTCGGTGAGCGTCGGCCGGTAGGCGACACCTCCGCGCAGCGCGAGCTGCGGCTCCCCCGTCGCGAGCGCGGCGGAGAGAACGGCGTGCGACGCCGGGTCGCCGTCGCCGTCGACCAGCACGAACCGGTCGGGGTGCTCGGCCTGGAGGGCTCGCACGAAGCCCCAGACCGCGCGCTGGACGGTCCCCGCAGCGACCTGCTCGCCGTCCACCGCGACAGCGTCGCGGGTGAGCACGGCCAGCCGGGTGCGGGACAGCCGGTCGTCGGCGGCCAGCACCTGGGCGACGGGCAGGACGTGGCGGAGCACCCCGCGCACGGACTCCTCGGCCGGGCAGAGCAGCAGGATCCAGTCCGGCGGCTCGGCGTCGACCAGGGAGGCCAGGTCGGGGTGGACGTCGGCGGCCGTGTCCCAGTGGTCGTAGCCGAGGGGCGCGAGGACCGCCCACCGGCCGAGGTCGGTCGGGTCATCGGTTAGGGGCACGGCCGTCCACGCCGGGACGAGCAGGCCGTCGTCGCCCGCCCGGTCGTCGGGCATCGGCAGCAGCGCGAGGGACCGGATCGACACGACCGGGTTCCCGTCGGCGTCGGCGGCGTCGATCGAGACCGAGCGCGGACCGACCGGCGCGAGCCGGACGCGCAGCCGGGAACCCGCGGGCCCCAGGGTGCGCGCGCCGGACCAGGCGTAGGGCAGCAGGGTTCCGTCCGCGCCGCCCGCGTCCCCCAGACCGCCGAGGGCGAGGGGGTGCAGGGCCGCGTCGAGCAGGGCCGGGTGCACGGCGTAGTCGGCAGGGCGGAGCCTGCCGTCGGACAGCGCCACCTCGGCGAACACCTCCCGACCCCGCCGCCACAGCGCGCGGACGTCCCGGAACGCGGGCCCGTAGTCGAGTCCCCGCTCGGCGAGATCGGCGTAGAGGCGGTCGGGCGTGACGGCCACGGGTTCCGCGTCCGCGGGCGGCCACGCGGTCAGGTCGACCGGCGGTTCGGCGGCCGTCTTGGCGAGCGTGCCGCGGGCGTGCCGGGTCCAGTCCCCCGGCTCGTCCTCCTCCCGGCGCGCGTGCACGGTCACGGCCCGCAGGCCGTCGGCGTCCGGGGCGGCGACGAACACCCGGAGCTGGAACTCCGCGTCCTCGGGCACCTCGAACGGGGCCTCCAGGACGAGTTCCTCGACGACGTCGCAGCCCGCCTTGGCGGCCGCCCAGTCCGCCATGGACAGCAGCGCCGTCCCCGGCACCAGCACTGCCCCGGCGACCCGGTGGTCCGCCAGCCACGGGTGGTCGGCGAGCGACAGCCGACCGCTCAGCAGCAGCCCGTCCGACTCGGGCAGTTCGACGAGCGCGCCGAGCAGCGGGTGGCCGGACGGGGTGAGGCCCGCCGAGCGGAGGTCCGCGTGGCCGGTCCGCGCGGGTGCGGGCAGCCAGTAGCGCTCGCGCTGGAACGCGTAGGTCGGCAGCGGGACGCGGCGGCCCCGGTCGGCGAAGACCGCGGCCCAGTCGACCGCCTGACCGCTGACGTGCAGCTGGGAGACCGCGGCCAGCAGCGTCTCGGTCTCGGACCGCTTCGGCCGCAGGGACGGGACTGGGGCGGTCACCGGGACGTCGGCCAGGCACTCGGCGGCCAGCGCGGCGAGGTCGCCACCGGGGCCGAGTTCCTGGAAGCGGGTGCAGCCCAGGTCCACGAGGCTGAGCACGCCGTCCTGGAACCGGGTCGTGCCGCGCGCGTGCCGCACCCAGTAGTCCGGGTCGGCCAGTTGGCCGGGTTCCACGGGCTTGCCGGTCAGGTCGGACACGAGGGTGATCCGCGGTTCGGCGGGGGTGGTGCGCGCGGCCACGTCGTGCAGCTCCGCGAGCACCGGGTCGACCAGCGGGGAGTGGAAGGCGTGGCTGACGCGCAGCCACGTGGCCGTGCCGCCCGCCGCGCGGAACGCGTCGACGACGGCGGTGAGCGCGTCGCGGTCGCCGGAGAGCACGGTCGACTCCGGCCCGTTGACGGCCGCCACCGCCAGCACGTCCTCGTGCCCTGCGACGAGGGCGGCGGCCTGGACCTCGGTCGCGCGCAGCGCCGCCATGGCCCCGCCCTCCGGCAGCCGGGCCATGACCCGGCCCCTGGCCGCCACCAGCGCGGCGGCGTCGTCGAGCGTCAGGACACCGGCCACGTGGGCCGCCGCCAGCGCGCCGACGGAGTGCCCGAGCACCGCGTCCGGCCGCACGCCCCACGACTCCAGCAGCCGGAACAGCGCCACCTCGCAGGCGAACAGGGCGGGCTGCGTCCAGTCGGTCCGCCCGAGCAGCGCCCCGCCGTCGGTCGCGAACACCACGTCCCGCAGCGGGCGGTCGAGGTGCGGGTCGAGCGCGGCGCACACGGCGTCGAAGGCCTCGGCGTAGGCCGGGAACGTCCGGTGCAGCTCCTGCCCCATGCCGGGCCGCTGCGCGCCCTGACCGGCGAACAGGAACGCCGTCCGCCCCTCGTCCGCCGTGGCCTGGAACAACAGCGGCCCGGTGCCGTCTGCGGCGATGGCGTGCAGGCCCGCCTCCAGCTCCTCGCGGTCGGCGGCGAGCAGGGCCGCGCGGTGCTTCAGCGCGCCGCGGGTGGTGGCGAGCGAGAAGCCCAGCGAGGCCAGGTCGACGGTCCCGGTGGCGAGGTACGTCAGGAGGCTGTCGGCTTGGGCGCGGAGGGCCGACGGGGTGCTCGCGGAGAGCAGGAACGGCAGGACCGCCAACGGCGTCGAGGCCACCTCCGCAGGAGTGTCCACAGTGGACGCGGCTTCGAGGACCACGTGGGCGTTGGTGCCGCTGATGCCGAACGACGACACGGCCGCGCGCCGCGGGTGGTCGTTGTCCGGCCACGACAGCGGCTCGGTCAGCAGCGCGACCCGCTGGTCGGACCAGTCCACGAACGGGGTCGGTTTCTCGACGTGCAGGGTCGCGGGCAGGACGCCGTGGCGCAGGGCCTCGACCATCTTGATGATCCCGCCGACGCCCGCGGCCGCCTGCGTGTGGCCGATGTTGGACTTCAGCGAGCCGAGCCGCAGCGGCCGGTCCGGCGTGTGCGCCCGCCCGTAGGTGGCGAGCAGGGCTTGGGCCTCGATGGGGTCGCCGAGCTTCGTGCCGGTGCCGTGCGCCTCCACGACGTCGACCTGCGCGGCCGACACCCCGGCGTCGGCGAGGGCCCGTTCGATGAGCTGCTCCTGGGCGGCGGCGTTCGGGGCGGTGAGGCCGTTGGACGCCCCGTCCTGGTTGACGGCCGACCCGCGGATCACCGCCAGCACCTCGTGACCGTTGCGCACGGCGTCCGACAGCCGTTCCACCAGCAGGAGGCCCGCGCCCTCGGCCCAGCCGGTGCCGTCGGCGGACTCGGCGAACGCCTTGCAGCGGCCGTCGGCGGCCAGACCGCGCTGCCTGCTGAACTCGACGAACGACGTGGGCGTGGCCATGACCGTCACGCCGCCCGCGAGCGCGAGGGAGCACTCCCCGCGCCGCAGCGCTTGGGCGGCCAGGTGCAGCGCCACCAGGGAGGACGAGCACGCCGTGTCGACCGTGACGGCCGGGCCGGTGAGGTCGAACGTGTAGGCCAGCCGCCCGGACGCGACGCTGCCCGCGCTGCCGGTGCTCAGGTACCCCTCGTACTCCTTCGGGGCGGGGACGAGCCGGGACGCGTAGTCGTCGTACATCGCGCCGACGAACACGCCCGTGCGGCTGCCGCGCACCGACGTGGGATCCAGGCCCGCGCGTTCCAACGCCTCCCACGCGACCTCCAGCAGCAGGCGTTGCTGCGGGTCGATGGCGTGCGCCTCGCGCGGGGAGATGCCGAACAGGTCCGCGTCGAACGAAGCGGCGTCGTGCAGGAACCCGCCCTCACGCGCGTAGGACGTGCCGGGGTGGTCCGGGTCCGGGTCGTAGAGCGCGGACAGGTCCCAGCCGCGGTTGTCCGGGAACGGGCCGACCGCGTCCACCCCGTCGGCGACGAGCCGCCACAGGTCCTCCGGCGAGGCGACCCCTCCGGGGTACCGGCACGCCATGCCGATGATCGCGATCGGCTCGCGGTCCTTCTCCTCGGCCTCGCGGAGCCGCTTGCGGTAGTCCTGCGCGTCGGCGACGGCCTTCTTCAGGTAGGTCCGCAGTTCCTCTTCGTTCGCCACGTGAATCTCAGCTCTCCGGCGTGCCGCTCGTCCGGTTCGGTTCGGGTGGGGCTGTTCAGGTGAAGTCGTTGATCAGCGCGAACAGCTCCTCGTCGCTCGCGGAGTCCAGTACCGGGGGCTCGTCCCTCCTGCCCGCCGCCTCCTCCGCGGCGTCGAGCAGGGCGCGGAGCTCTGCGGTGATCCGCTCGAACGCCACGGGGTCCTCGGCGGCCCGGCGCACGGCGTCGGCGAGCTTGCCGAGCCGCGCGGTGACGGGTTCGTCCTCGGGCGTCGCGACCAGGTCGCGCAAGTGGCGCACGAGGGCCGCGGGCGTCGGGTGGTCGAACACCAGGCTCGCGGACAGCCGCAGGCCGGTGCTCCGGGTCAGCAGGTTGCGCAGTTCCACGGACGTGAGCGAGTCCAGACCCAGGTCCCGGAAGGGTTTGCCGGTGGCGACCGCCGCCGGGTCGCCGTGGCCGAGGACGGTGGCCACGTGGCCGCGCACGAGGTCGGTCAGCACCCGGTCCACTTCGGACTCGGGCAGCCCGGCGAAGTCCACACCGGACTCGGCGACGGTGGTCGTGGCGGCGCGCGGCACGAAGCCGGACAGCAGCGGCGGCACGGGTTCGCGCAGCCCCTTGGTGTCCAGCCGGGTCACGGCCAGCACGGCGTCCTCCCCGGCCACGGCCGCGTCGAACAGGTCGAGCGCGTCCGTCGTGGCCAGTGGTCGCAGGCCGGTCCTGGCCAGCCGTCGCCGGTCCGCCTCGGTCAGGTGGCCGCTCAACGCGCTGGCCTCCTCCCACAGGCCCCAGGCCAGCGAGTGCGCGGGCAGGCCGGACGCCCGGCGGTGCTCGGCGAGGGCGTCGAGGAAGGTGTTGGCCGCCGCGTAGGACGCCTGCCCGGCGGTGCCGAGCAGGCCCGCGACCGACGAGTAGAGGACGAACGCCGACAGGTCCAGGTCCTTCGTCAGCTCGTGCAGGTGCCAGGCCGCGTCGAGCTTCGCCGACAGCACGCCGTCCAGCCGCTTGTCCGTCACGTCCTCGAACACGGCGTCGTCGGTCACGCCCGCCACGTGCACGACCGCCGTGAGCGGGTGCTCCTCGGGGATGCCCGCGAGCACGGCCGCCAGCGCGTCGCGGTCGCTCACGTCGCACGCGGCGACCGTGACCTCCGCGTCCAGGTCCTCCACTTCCCCGCCGCGCCGGGAGACCAGCAGCAGCCTGCGCGCCCCGTGCTCGGCCACCAGGTGGCGGGCCAGGCGGGTGCCGAGCGCGCCGGTCGCGCCGGTGATCAGGACGGTGCCGCGGTCCCACCGGGGCGCTGTCCCGGTCGGGGTCGCCGCGACGAGCCGTGGCGCGAGCACCCGGCCGTCGCGCACGGCGACCTGCGGTGCGGCGGGGAGGGCGGGCAGGTCGTCGGTGTCGAGGTCGGCGAGGACGATCCGGCCGGGGTGCTCGGTCTGGGCGCTGCGCACGAGTCCCCAGACCGCGGCGGCGGCCAGGTCGGGGACGCCTTCGCCGCCGGTCGCGACCGCACCGCGCGTGGCGACGACGAGCGTCGAACCCGCCGTCGTCTCGTCGGCCAGCCAGGTCCGCACGGCGCGGAGGGTTCGGCCCAGCACCTCGCGGGCGGCCTCGGGAACGGTCGACCCGATGGAGCGGGTGTCCAGGACCACCGTCTCGGCCACGGGGTTCCCGACCTCGACGGGGACCCACTCGACCCGGTACAGCCCACCAGGCCGGACCGCGCCGCGCTCGAACGGGCGCAGCACCAAGGAGTCCACCGAGGCGACGGGCGACCCGGTGCCGTCCGCGATCGTGATCTCCCCCGTGTCCCGGAGTCGGACGCGGAGCACGGACGCGCCGGAGGGGCGCAGGTCCACGCCACGCCAGGTGAACGGCACCAGCGGCGCGTCCGCGTCGAGCAGCAGCGGGTGCAGGGCGGCGTCCAGCAGGGCCGGGTGCAGGGCGTAGCGGCGGGCCTCCGGGCGTTGCGGCTCGGGCAGAGCGACCTCGGCGAACAGCGCGCCGTCGCCATGCCACGCCCGGCGCAGGCCTTGGAAGGCCGGGCCGTAACCGGGGAACGCGGTGGCGAAGTCGGCCAAGGAGACCTCGGTGGCGACCGGCGGCCACGCGGTCAACCCTTCGCCGCCGTCGCCCGTCGGGACCAGCGCGCCTTCGGCGTGCGTCGTCCACGGCCCGTCGTCGGGCCGCGCGTGCAGGGTGAAGTCGCGGCGGCCCTCCTCGTCGGGCTCGCCTACGGTGAACTGGAGTTGCACGGCCCCGGACGTCAGGAGCAGGGGCGACGAGAGGGTCAGTTCGGCGACCCGCGGCACCCCGACGAACCGGCCCGCGCTCACCGCCATCTCCACGACGGCGGTCGCCGGGACGAGCGTGACGCCCGCGACCACGTGGTCGGCCAGCCACGGGTGCGTGTGGGTGGACAGCCGCCCGGTGAACACGTGGGTGTCGCGGTCGGCCGCGCTCAGGACCGCGCCCAGCACAGGATGTCCCGTGGCCGTGAGGCCGAGACCGCCCGCGTCCACGGCTCCCTCGGGGGCCGACAGCCAGTACCGGTCGCGCTGGAACGCGTACGTCGGCAGGTCGACGCGGCGCGCGCCGGGGAACACCGCCCGCCAGTCCGGGGTGGCCCCCCGCAGCCGCAGCAGGGCGGTGGTGCGCGCGACCGCCTCGGCCTCGGACCTGCCGCGGCGCAGCGTCGGGACCACCTCGGCGGCGGGGTCGGCCAGGCAGTCGCGCGCCAGCGTGGTCAGGACCGCGTCGGGGCCGAGTTCGACGAACGTCGTGACGCCTTCGCGTTCCAGGCAGCGGACGCCGTCCGCGAACCGCACGGCCTCGCGGACGTGGCGCACCCAGTACTCCGGGGTCGTGATCGCGCCCGAGAGGTCGCCGGTCACGTTGGAGACGACCGGGAAGCGCGGCTCGTGGAACTCCAGGGTCCGCACGACGGCCCGGAAGTCGTCCAGCACCCCGTCCATGTGCGGCGAGTGGAAGGCGTGCGAGACGGTCAGCCGCGCGGTGCGCGCGCCCTTCGCCCGCCACAGGGCCGCGACCTCGTCCGCCGCGTCGGCGTCGCCGGAGATCACGACCGCGCGGGGACCGTTGACGGCGGCGAGGTCGACCCGGCCGTCGAGGGTGGCGCGGACGGCGTCCTCCTCGGCCTCGATCGCGATCATCGCGCCGCCGCGCCGGGCCGCCTGCATCAACCGGCCGCGTTCGGCGACCAGCAGGCAGGCGTCCGGCAGGGTCAGCACGCCCGCCGCGCACGCCGCCGTGATCTCGCCGATGGAGTGGCCGAGCACCAGGTCGGGGGTGGTCCCGCGGTGCTCGAACACCCGGAAGAGGGCCAGTTCCACCGCGAACAGCGCGGCCTGGGTGAACACCGTGTCGTTGAGCGGGCCGGTGTCCGCCTCGGCGAACAGCACCTCTTGGAGCGGCTGGGGCAGCAGCGGGTCCAGGTGGCGGCACACCTCGTCGAGCGCCGCCGCGAACACCGGGTCCGTCGCGTGCAGCTCACGGCCCATGCCCGGCCGTTGGCTGCCCTGGCCGGTGAACAGGAAGGCCGTCTTGCCCGACGTCCTGGAGCCGAGCACGACGCCCGGCGCGGGGTCGTCGGCCGCGATGGCGGCCAGCCCGCGCAGCAGCGCCGCGCGGTCCGCGCCGACCGCCGCGGCCCCGTGGTCGAGCAGGGCACGGCCGGTGGCCAGCGAATAGCCGACGTCCGCGAGCGCCAACGCGGGGTGGTCCTCGACGTGCCGGGCGAGGCGGGCGGCCTGCGCGCGCACGGCGTGGTCGGTCTTGCCGGTCACGATCCACGCCACAGTGCCGTCGTGCGGGGCAGGGGGCTCCACGACGTCCGGGGCCTGTTCGAGGATCACGTGCGCGTTCGTGCCGCTGATCCCGAACGCCGACACGCCCGCGCGTCGGGGCCGCGCGACCGCGGGCCACTCCCGGTGCGCGGACAGCACTTCCAGCCCGCTGGCGGCCCAGTCGACGTGCGGGGACAGCGCGTCCGAGTGCAGCGAACGCGGCAGCACTCCAGCGCGCAGGGCGCCGATCATCTTGATCACCCCGCCGACCCCGGCCGCCGCCTGGGCGTGGCCGATGTTCGACTTCAGCGACCCCACGAACAGCGGGCGCTCCCGGTCCGGCCCGTAGACCGCGGCCAGCGCCCCGGCCTCGATCGGGTCGCCGAGCACGGTCCCGGTGCCGTGGGCCTCCACGGCGTCCACGTCGGCGGGTGTCATCCCGGCGTCCGCCAACGCGCCGCGCAGCACGGCTTCCTGCGACGGGCCGTGCGGCGCGGTCAGCCCGTTGGACGCGCCGTCCTGGTTCACCGCGCTCCCCCGCACCACGGCCAGCACCCGGTGCCCGAGCCGTCGGGCGTCGGACAGCCGTTCCACCAGCAGCAGGCCCACGCCCTCGGACCAGCCGGTCCCGTCCGCGCCCGCGCCGAACGACTTGCACCGGCCGTCGGCCGACAACCCGCGCTG
>NZ_JBHYHC010000174.1:0-16557 GCF_042738955.1 Umezawaea sp. NPDC059074 | reverse complement strand
TTCCAGCCTTGACAAGACGAAAGAGGGTGGGATAATTGGCGCAATCGGGGGTTAGCCCCCCAAACACCGGACCACTAAAACACGGCAGGCCTCCGTCTCGGGGGAACAGAGGCCTGCCGGGGTCCTAGTGCGTGCCGAGAACGCCGTCGACCCGCCGAGGAATCCCCAACGGGTTCGCGTCCTTCAACTCGTCCGGCAACAACGCGTCCGGCCAAGACTGGTACGTCACCGGCGCGATCCACCGCCGAATCGACGTAGCCCCCACCGACGTGTGCAACGGGTTCGTCGTGGACGGCCAAGGCCCACCGTGGTGCATGGCCCAAGCCACCGCCACCCCGGTCGGCCACCCGTTGAACACCAACCGCCCGGCCACCCGCCGAAGCACCTCGGCGACCTGCCCGGCCACTTCGTGATCCGAAGGATCCGCGTGCACAGTCCCAGTCAACGTCCCCGGCAACTGAGCCAGCACACCCAACAACTCCGCCGGGTCGTCGTAAGTCACGACCAACCCAGCAGGCCCGAAGTGCTCCTCGGTCAACTTCTCGAGGTTCTCCGCGAACACCGCCAACGACACGGTGAACAACCGAGGCGCGACACTCCACCCCTCAGCGGGCTTGTCGCCAACCGACACCTCGGTCACCAGATCACCCGAAGCCATCGCATCGGTGGACGACTGGTACGCATCGCACATCCGCTCGTTCAGCATCGCGCCGCCATGACTCGCGGCCACCGCCGAACCCAACAACGGCACCAACTCCGCAGGCGCGAACAACAACCCGGGGTTCGTGCAGAACTGACCAACCCCCATCGTCAACGACTGCGCAAACGCCGTCGCCAACTCCGAAGCCCGAGCAGCAGCGGCCCCAGGCAGCACCACCGCCGGGTTCACACTCCCCAGTTCACCGTAGAACGGAATCGGATCCGGCCGCCCCTGAGCGATGTCGAACAACGCCCGCCCACCACCGGTGGACCCCGTGAACCCGACCGCCCGAACAAGCGGGTGCTGGATCAACGCAACCCCGGCGTGCGTCCCGTAAACGATCCCGAACACCCCACCAGGAGCTCCAGCCGCAGCCAGAGCCGCCGTCACGACCCGAGCAGTCTCCCGAGAAGTACCGGGATGCGCCGAGTGCGCCTTCACCACGACCGAACACCCCGACGCCAAAGCCGAAGCCGTATCCCCACCCGCCACCGAGAACGCGAACGGGAAGTTCGACGCCGAGAACACCGCCACCGTCCCCAGTGGACGAAGCACGCGCCGCAGGTTGGGCCGCGGCGGAATGATGTCCGGGTCGGGCGAGTCGATCGTCGCCTCGACATAACTACCCTCCCGCAACACCTCCCCGAACAACCGCAACTGGTTCGTCGTCCGCTTCAACTCCGTCGTCAACCGCGGCACACCAAGCGCCGTCTCACCATCAGCGGTCGCGATCAGCAACTCGGCCTCAGCGTCCAACGCGTCAGCGACCGCTTCCAGCACCACCGCCCGCTCCGCCGCCGGAGTCGCCGACCAGACCTCGAACGCCGCCGCGGCGGCGGACGCGATCCCGTCCACCTCGCTGTCGGTCGTCTTGGCCACGGGCTCGCCGATCGCCTCGCCGGTCCGGGGGTTGTAGCCCTGCACGATCACTGACCTGCCTCCTTCACCGCGGTGTCGAAATCGGGGCCGCACCACACGCCGCCGAGGTACTTCTGCGCCAGGGACGACGGGTCCGGCGCGTCCACTTCGGACGCGTACGCCTCGGCGTCGTCCTTGGACTCGTAGCCCAGCGCGTACGCCTCGTCGAGCGAGAACCAGCGCCGGGTGTTGTCGGAGACGCCCCACACGACCCGGAACCCGGGGTTCGGGGCGGCGATGCACGCCTCGAACAGGCGGGCCGCGTCGTCGGGGGACAGCCAGGTCGCGAGCATCCGCGCGTCGCGCGGCTTCTCGAAGCACGAGCCGATGCGGATCGCGATGACGTCCATGCCGTAGCGGTCGGAGTAGAGGCTGCCGAGCGCTTCCATCGCGACCTTGCTGACGCCGTAGTACGTGTCGGGCTTGGGGAACAGGTAGTCGTCGGCGTTGCCGTCGGCGCGCTCGGTGTAGCCGACGGCGTGGTTGGAGCTGGCCAGCAGCACGCGCTTCACGCCCGCGCGGCGGGCGGCCTCCAGCACGACGTGCGTGCCGTTGATGTTCACGTCCAGGATCTGCGCCCACGGCTGTTCGAGGCTGTGGCCGCCGAGGTGGATCACGGCGTCCACGTCCGCCATCGCCGCTTCCATCGCGGCCATGTCGGTCACCGACCCCTGGACGACCTCGACGTGCTCGCCCTCGCCCGCCGCCGGGATGTCGGCGATGTCCAGCAGGCGCAGGACCCGGTCGCCCTCGGCGAGCCTGGGACGCATGAGCGTGCCGAGCCCACCGGCGGCGCCGGTGATCAGGATTCGTGCGGTCACGGGTCGGACCCCTCCGGGTGTGCTGGGTGGACGGTTCAGCGGCCGAACTGGCGCAGCAGTTCGGTGATGGTGCGGGCGGCGTCGAGCAGGGCGCCGATGACCTGGCGCTCGTGGTCCTCGTCGAGCCTGCCCAGCGGGACCGAGCAGCTCATGGCGTCGAGGACGGGGTTGCGGTAGGGCAGCGCGACGGCGAAGCAGCCGAGGCCGGGGGTGTTCTCCTCGCGCTCGTGGGCGTAGCCCAGCGCGCGGAACCCGGCGAGCTGCGCGTGCAGCGGGCCGCGTTCGACGACGGTGTTCGCCGTCAGCGGCTTGAGCTCGCCAGGCAGCAGCGCGTCGACCTCCTGCGGGGTGCGGGTGGACAGCACCGCCTTGCCCAGCGAGGTGGAGTGCGCGGGCAGCCTGCGGCCGACCCTGGAGACGACCCGGAGGTGGTGCTCCGACTCGCGGCTGGCGAGGTAGACCACGTCGGCGCCGTCGAGGCGCGCGAGGTGGACGGTCTCGTTCACGGTCTGCCGCACCTGCTCCATCACGCGGATCGCGGCGCGCACGACCGGGTCGTGGTCGAGGTACGACGTGCCGACGAGCAGCGCCCGCACCCCGATGCCGTACGTGCCGCGGTCCGGCTCGACCTCGACCCAGCCTCGGTTCACGAGCGTTTGGAGCAACATGTAGAGGCTCGACTTCGGGTAGCTGAGCTCCCGGTGGAGCTCCGTCAGGGTCAGTCTGCGGTCCGACGCCGACAGGACTTCCAGCAGCTCAACGGTGCGGTCGGCGGATTTCACCGCACCAGGGCGAGTGGGCGAAGCGGCCTCGGTCACCAGGTCCTCCAGGGAAACATTCCGGCAACACGCTCTTGACACGTTGCTGTGGCGATTCTTACAGTCCGGCATCAGGTTCACAAGTACGACTCCGTTTCACGGATGTGAACATACCGAGGAGAGTGAAATGCCCCGTTCCCGGTCCGCCACCGCGGCTGTCGCGTTGGCCGCTGTGGGTGCAGTGCTCGCTGGATGTGGCTCGTCGGCGACGCCGTCGAGCAGCGGCAGCGCCCCTGGTGTCGCACAGGACCCGAACGCGCCGTTCGAGGTCTGGACGCGCAGCACGGAGGCGACGGCCAAGGTCTACACGAAGATCTTCGCGGACTTCGAGGCCAAGACGGGCGTGAAGGTCGACTACAAGCCGATCTTCGCGGACTTCGACAAGCAGATCCAGCAGCGCGCGGCGTCGAAGGACCTGCCCGACCTGGTCGTCACGGACACCGGTTCGCTGGGGGTGTTCACCTCGCAGGGCCTCGTCGGCGAGATCGACAAGGGCTCCATCGCGGGCGGCGGCGACGTCGTCGAGCGCGCCTGGAACAACGGCAAGGCCTCCGACGGCAAGTACTACGCGATCCCGTTCTCCACGCAGGCCATGGTCACGCTGATCCGCAAGGACTGGCGCGAGAAGCTCGGCAAGCCCGTCCCGAAGACGTGGGACGACCTGCTCGACCTCGCGACCGCGTTCACCAAGGACGACCCGGACGGCAACGGCCAGGCCGACACCTACGGGATGCTCGTGCCCGGCACCACCGACCGCGGCTACCTCGGCTGGTGGGCCGCGAGCTACATCTGGCAGGGCGGCGGCGACATCCTCAAGCAGGACGGCGACAAGTTCACCGTCGCGGTCGACTCCCCGGAGACCGTGAAGGCCGTCGACTTCCTGAAGAAGTCGTTCTGCGGCGACCCGAAGCTGATCCAGCCCGGCGCGCTGACCACCGGCACGAACGACGCGCACGCGTTCTTCGAGACCGGCAAGACCGGCATCTACGAGACCGGCCCGTACATGTTCGGCCGGTTCGACAAGAACCTCGGCAAGGACAAGTACGAGGTCATCGCGGCCCCCAAGGGCCCGGCGGGCGACACCGTGCTGGGCGAGGGCGAGAACATCTACCTGATGGCGGGCTCGCCGCGGGCGGACGCGCAGAAGAAGCTGGCCGAGTACCTGATCAGCGCCGAGGCGCAGACGGCGGGCATGAAGGGCGACCCCACCCCCGTGGTGCGGCTCCCCGTCAACAGCAAGGTCGACGTCAACGCGGTCTACAACGACCCGCGCTGGGCGACCACCGCGAAGGTGTACTCCGACAGCGCCCGGCCGTTCCCCAGCGTGCCGAACTTCCAGCCGTTCCGGCAGCAGTTCTCCGAGACGCTCAACTCCATCTTCTCCACGTGCGGCCCCGACTCGAAGGGTGACCTCGGCAAGCTGGCCGAGAACCTGAAGAAGGAGCTGCAGACACAGGGAATGGCCAAGTGACGGTTTCGAATCCCGTCCGCGGCACCACAGACGTGGGATCGGCGGCTAGTGGCGGCGGTGCCGCCGGCTCCCACCCCGTGAGGCGGCGCCACCGGCGTCGCCTCACGGGATCCAGCTTCACGCCGTGGCTGTTCCTTGCCCCGGCCGTGCTGATCTTCGTCGTCTTCAAGTACGTGCCGATGGTCGAGGGGATCCGGCTGAGCCTGTACCAGGTTCGGCCGTTCCTCGGCGACCTGTGGGTCGGGCTCGACAACTACGTCCGCATCCTCGGCGACGAGCGGTTCCGCGACGCGATCGGGCACACGCTCGTCCTCGCGTTCGGCCAGACCATCGGCTCCATGGTGATCGGTTTCGCGCTGGCCCTCCTGCTGGAGGGCCACGCGAAGTCCCTGTGGTTCGTCCGGTCCGCGGTCTTCCTGCCCGTGGTCGCCGCGACGGCCGTCATCGGCGAGATCTGGCGGCTGCTGTTCTTCCCGGCCCCCGAGGGCTTCATCAACTCGGTGCTGTCGATCGTGGGCCTCGGCCCGTGGACGTTCCTCGACAGCCCGGACACCTCGCTCGCGTCGGTCATGTTCGTCGGCATCTGGAAGGGCGCCCCGTACGACATGGTGCTGATCCTCGCGGGACTCGCGGGGATCGACCGCCAGCAGTACGAGGCGTCCGCCCTCGACGGCGCGACGACGGTGCAGCGCATCCGGCACGTCACGCTGCCCGCGCTGCGCCCGGTGATCACGATCCTGCTGACCCTGGCGTCCATCCGCGGCCTGCGGGTGTTCACCGAGGTCTACGTCCTCACCGGCGGCGGGCCCGCGGGCTCCACGGACGTGTGGATGACCCGCGTGTTCACCGTCGCCTTCGAGCGCAACGAGATCGGCGTCGCCTCGGCGGGCTCGGTGATGCTCTTCCTGATCACGTTCGCGTTGACGGTCGTGGTCCAGTTGTACCGACGGCGGAGGGAGGCCAAGTGAGTGTGGCGGACCAGTGCGACACCGCGCTCGGGTGGTCGACCGGTCGTTCGGCGTGGCTGAGCAGGTCCATCCGGATCGTGCTCAGCGTCGGGGCGGTCCTGCTCTTCACCGGACCCCTGATCACCGTGTTCTCCGGCGCGTTCGACAACAACCCCGACCCCACCCAGCTGTCCGTGCTGCCCAACAAGCCCTCGATGATCAACTTCGAGGAAGCGGGCGACAAGGGCATCTGGAGCTACCTGGCCAACTCGCTGATCATCGCGGGCGGGGGGCTCCTGCTCCAGCTCTCGGTGAGCGTGTTCGCCGCGTACGCGTTGGCGCGCAAGAAGTTCCGGGGGCAGGCGCTCATGCTGCTCCTGATCCTCACCACGATGATGCTGCCCGAGGAGGTCATCGCCATCCCCCTGTCCCTGGTGATCGGCGACCTCCCGCTGCTGCACGTCAGCCTGAAGGGCACCCTGCTCGGCGTGATCCTGCCGCTGGGGGCCTGGGGGTTCTCCATCTTCGTCATGACGGAGTTCATGAAGGAGATCCCGATGGAGCTCGAGGAAGCCGCGAAGGTCGACGGGGCGGGGGAGTTCCGGATCTTCGCGCAGATCATCCTGCCGCTGGTCAAGCCCGCGCTCGGCGTGGTGGCCGTGTTCGGGTTCAACATGATCTGGGAGCAGTACCTGCTCCCGCTGATCGTTGCCGACGATCCTTCCGACTACACGCTCACCGTGGCCCTGCTGTCGTTGAGATCCGACCAAGAAGTCGGGCCGGGAATCGTTCTGGCCGGAGCATTGCTGGCGCTGGTGCCGAGTTTGGTCGTGTACCTGTCGCTGCAGAAGTCTTTCCTGCGTGGGATCACCACCGGAGCGATCAAGGGATGAAGGTCTGATGCAACTCGATGGGGTGCTGTTCTTTCCGGTCACGCCGTTCGACCCGACAGGGGCGATCGCCGAGGACGTGCTCGCCGAGCACGTCAAGCACGGCGTTTCGGCGGGTCCGGGCGCGGTCTTCGTCGCCTGCGGGACGGGGGAGTTCCACGCGCTCGGCCTCGACGAGTTCGAGCGCGCGGTAGCCGTCGCCGTGGAGGCCACGGCGGGTCGGGTCCCGGTGTTCGCCGGTGCGGGCGGTCCGCTGCCCATCGCCAGGCAGTTCGCCGAGGCGGCCGCGAGGGCGGGAGCCGACGGGCTCCTGCTGCTGCCGCCGTACCTGGTCACCAACCCCGCCAAGGGCCTGGTCCGCTACGTCGCCGACGTCGCGGCCGCGACCGAGTTGCCGGTGATCGTCTACCAGCGCAACAACGCGGTCTTCACGCCGGACACGGCCGTGGAGGTCGCGTCGCTGCCGACCGTCATCGGCTTCAAGGACGGCCTGGGCGACATCGACCAGCTCCAGCGGATCGTGCTCGCCGTGCGGGCGCGCGTGGACAAGCCGTTCCAGTTCTTCAACGGCCTGCCGACCGCCGAGCTGACGGTGCCCGCGTACCGCGGCATCGGCGTGGAGCTGTACTCCTCGGCGGTGTTCGCGTTCGCGCCGGACATCTCGCTCGGCTTCTACCAGGCCGTGCAGGACGACGACACGGAGCTGGTGCGCCGCTACCTCGGCGAGTTCTTCGTGCCGCTGGTCGAGCTGCGCGACCGGGTGCCCGGCTACGCCGTCGCGCTGGTGAAGGCCGCGGTCAAGCTCGGGGGCCTGGACGCCGGTGGCGTGCGGCCGCCGTTGCTCGACCCGACGGACGAGCACGTCGAGGAGCTGGAGCGGATCATCGCGGCCGGGAGGGCGTTGGCGGTATGAGGATCACCGACATCACCATCACCCCCGTCGCCTTCCGCGACCCGCCCCTGCTGAACTCCGCGGGCGTCCACGAGCCGTGGGCGCTGCGGACGATCGTCGAGGTCCACACCGACGAGGGGATCTCCGGGCTCGGCGAGAGCTACGGCGACCTCGGCCACCTGACCAAGCTCACCCGGGTCGCGCCCGCCCTGATCGGGCTGGACGTGCACCAGCTCAACGTGATGCACGCGAAGGTCGCGCAGGTGCTGGGCGGGGAGTCGGGCGACGACCGGCACGGTCTCACCGGCACGCTCACCGCCGAGGGCACCGTGGACCGGGTGTACTCGCCGTTCGAGGTGGCGACCTGGGACATCCGCGGCAAGGCCCTCGGCCGCCCGGTGTCGGACCTGCTCGGCGGGGCCGTCCGCGACTCCGTGCCGTACAGCGCCTACCTCTTCTACAAGTGGGCGGGGCACCCCGGCGCGGAGCCCGACCAGTGGGGCGAGGCCCTCGACCCCGCGGGTGTCGTGGCGCAGGCCCGCAAGCTGATCGACGAGTACGGGTTCGGCTCGATCAAGCTCAAGGGCGGCGTGTTCCCGCCCGACGAGGAGATCGCGGCGATCCTGGCGCTGCGCGAGGCCTTCCCGGACCTCCCGCTGCGGCTCGACCCGAACGCCGCCTGGTCGGTGGAGACGTCGATCCGCGTCGCCGAGGCCCTCGACGGCGTCGTCGAGTACCTGGAGGACCCGACGCCGGGCCTCGAAGGCCTGTCGGAGGTGGCCGCCAAGGCGTCGATGCCGTTGGCCACCAACATGTACGTCGTCGCGTTCGAGCACATCGCCCCCTCGGTGAAGATCGACGCGTTGCAGGTCGTCCTGTCCGACCACCACTACTGGGGCGGGCTCAGCCGGTCGCGGAACCTGGCGGCGATCTGCGAGACGTTCGGCATCGGCCTGTCGATGCACTCCAACTCGCACCTCGGGATCAGCCTCGCCGCGATGACCCACCTCGCCGCCGCGACGCCGAACCTGAAGTACGCGTGCGACACGCACTACCCGTGGAACAAGGACGACGACGTCGTCGTGCCGGGCGTGCTGACCTTCGTGGACGGTGCCGTGCCGGTGCCGACCACCCCCGGTCTGGGCGTGGAGCTGGACCGCGACGCGCTGGCCCGGCTGGCGGAGAACTACCGCACGTGCGGGATCGTCCAGCGCGACGACACCGGCTACATGCAGAAGTTCGAGCCCACGTACGAGAAGAGGCGACCGCGGTGGTGACCTCGATCGCGCACGTGTACCCGTGGGACGTCATAGGCGATCCCCTTGCGGCACAACGGTACGCGGACCTCGGCGTGGACGCGGTGGCGTTGGCCGCCTCGTACCACACGGTGCGCGCCGCGACCCCGTTGCACCCGGAGCACCGGATGGTCGACGCGCGGCACGCGGCGTTCTACCTCCCGGTCCGCGACGAGGCCTGGGACGGCAGGCGGCTCGTGCCCGCCGAACCGGCCTGGGTGGACGGGGACAACTCCTTCGGGGCGGCGGCGGACGCGTTGCGGGCCGTGGGACTGCCGGTCTACGCGTGGACCGTGTTGACGCACAGCAGTCGGCTGGGGGACCTCCACCCGGATGTCAACGTTGTCAACGCGTTCGGGGACCGCTACCCGTACGCGCTGTGCACGGCGAACCTCGACGTGGTCGAGTACGCGACCACCCTGGTGACCGAGGTCCTCGACCTCGGCCGCCCGGACGGGATCGTCCTGGAGGCGTGCGGGCCGCTCGGCTTCTTCCACGGCGGCCACCACGAGAAGACCGACGGCGCGGACTGGAACCCGGTCCAGCAGAAGCTGCTGTCGCTGTGCTTCTGCGTCGTGTGCGCCGTGCGCTACCAGGACGCGGGCCTCGACGTCGACGACCTCCGCGCCACCGTGCGCGCGGCCGTGGACGCCGGCGTGCCGAGCGTCGAGGAGGCGCTGGGAGACCTGGCGAAGCCGGTGTCCGCGGTCCGCACGGGCATCGTCCGCGACCTGCGCCGAGCGCTGGTCGCGCTGGTGCGGGAGCGGGCTCCGCGTATCCGGATCGCCCTGCACGCCACGGGCGACGAGTGGGCCACCGGCCCGTTCGCCACCGTCGCGCCCGCCGTGGACGCGGACGTCGACGTGCTCACGGTGTTCTGCTGGGCCGGTGTCGACGCGGCCACCCCCGGCATCCGCGCGCTGCGCGAGGTCGCCGGACCCGACGCGCGTCTCGCGAGCTACGTGCTCGCGCTGCCGCCGAAGGCCGTCGACGGCGAGGCGCTGCTGGAGGAGTGGAAGCGGTACGCCGCCGAAGGCGTGGAGGAGTTCCACCTCTACCACGCCGGACTGGCGTCCCAGCCGCGCCTGGACGCGCTCCGCCACGCGGTCGCCGGGATCAAGGACCACCTGAAGAGGTAACTGTGAACAGGACGGAGCAACCCGACGGCCGGGCTGCTCCGTCCTTGTCACATGAGAAGCCTAGGAACCGCGGTAGGCGCAGGCGTCCTGATGCTGCTGGTCGCAGGCTGCGCGAACACCCAGTCCCAGGTCGGCGCCGGTTCCGGAGGCACCGACCCCCAGCTCAGCGTGTCCGCCCCGCCGTCGTCCACGGCGCCGAGCGCACCGGACATCGCGCCGGGTGAGCCGCCGCCCAACGGCGGCACCCAGGTGCCGTTGACCAAGGTCGACGCGGCGGCGCTGCCCGAGCAGTACCCGGTCTCGGTGTGGACCGAGGGCGACGGCGCGGTCATCGGCGTGATCGGCCAGGAAGGCGGGTGCAGCAAGGTGACCGCGCAGGTCGCCGAGCAGTCCGCCACGTCGGTGCACGTCGAACTGGTCGAGACGCTGCCCGCCGAGCAGCAGATGTGCACCATGGACATCCGGTTCCCGCCGCTGACGGCGAAGCTCGACGCGCCGCTCGGCGAGCGGACCGTCGTGCTGACCGTGCGGCAGACCAAGTAGCGGCAGACCGGGTAAGACCCGACGCCCGGCCGACGTCCCCCCGTCGGCCGGGCGTTTTCCTGTCCTGCTTTGTCAGGATCGGCCCGTCCTGCAACCGGCCGCCCGCCTGTACCGTCCTTGCGATATGAGGAACGCCAAGGTGCTCGTCGCCCTCGCCGTGGGACTCTGCGCGCTGGCGGGGTGCGGCAGCGACACCCAGGTCTTCGGGTCGGCCGGGTCGTCCAGCACAGCTTCGTCCCCGTCGTCGAGCAGGTCGAGTTCGCCGTCGGCCTCCGGCCTCCCGCCGGGGTCGGCCACGCTGCCGTCGTCGAACGTCCGCCCGCCCGGCCAGAGCCAGGTCCCGACCCAGCCGCCGCAGTCGTCCGCGCTCCCGCTGCCCGGCGGCTCGTCCGACGTGCCGCCCGCGCGCGTCGACGGCACGGTGCTGCCGGAGACGTACAAGACGCAGGTGCAGGTCACCTCGGACGGCAAGACGCTGCTGGTGGTCGGCCAGGCGGGCGGCTGCAAGACCGCGAGCGCCGAGGTCACCGCGGAGGCCGCGGACCAGATCTCGATCACCCTGGTCACCACGTACTACGCGCCCAGCGGCGGCACCGTGTGCACCCAGGAGATCCGCGACGTCCCGCTCACCGTGACCCTGAAGGCCCCGCTGGCCGACCGTCGAATCGTGCTGGAAGCCAGGCAGGACGCGGCGTAGGAGTGAGGAGGGGCTTTCGCGAGCCCCTCCTTCCCTACCTCCGGAACGACACCTGCAACAGCGGGGCGGACGTCTCCGAGAAGAAGTCGTTGCCCTTGTCGTCGACCACGACGAACGCGGGGAAGTCCTCGACCTCGATCTTCCACACGGCTTCCATGCCCAGCTCGGCGTACTCCAGCACGTCGACCTTGCGGATGCAGTCCTGCGCCAGCCGCGCGGCCGGGCCGCCGATGGAGCCGAGGTAGAACCCGCCGTGCGCCTCGCAGGCGTTGGTGACCTGCTTGGAGCGGTTGCCCTTGGCCAGCATGACCAGCGACCCGCCCGCGGCCTGGAACTCCTCGACGTAGGAGTCCATCCGGCCCGCGGTCGTCGGGCCGAACGAGCCGGAGGCGTAGCCCTCGGGCGTCTTGGCCGGACCGGCGTAGTAGACCGGGTGGTCCTTCAAGTACTGGGGCATGCCCTCGCCCGCGTCGAGCCGTTCCTTGATCTTGGCGTGCGCGATGTCCCGCGCCACGACCAGCGGACCGGTCAGCGACACCCGCGTCTTCACCGGCAGCGCGGACAGCGCGGCGCGGATCTCCGTCATCGGCAGGGTCAGGTCGATCTTCACGACCTCGTCGGACAGGTGCTCGTCCTCGACGTCGGGCAGGAAGTGCGCCGGGTCGCGTTCGAGCTGCTCGAGGAACACGCCTTCGGCGGTGATCTTCGCCTTGACCTGGCGGTCCGCCGAGCACGACACGGCGATGCCGACCGGGCAGGACGCGCCGTGCCGGGGCAGGCGGATCACGCGGACGTCGTGGCAGAAGTACTTGCCGCCGAACTGCGCGCCGATGCCGAAGTTGCGGGTCAGCTCCAAGACCTGCTGCTCGAGGTCCGTGTCGCGGAACGCGTGGCCCAGCGGCGAGCCCTCGGTCGGCAGGTCGTCCAGGTAGCGGGCGGACGCGAGCTTCGCGACCTTGAGGTTCTGCTCGGCCGACAGGCCGCCCACGACCACGGCGAGGTGGTACGGCGGGCACGCTGCGGTGCCGAGCGAGCGCAGCTTCTCGTCCAGGAACGTGGCCAGCCGCTTCGGGTTCAGCAGCGCCTTCGTCTCCTGGTAGAGGAACGTCTTGTTCGCGCTGCCGCCGCCCTTGGCCATGAACAGGAACTCGTACTTCGGCTCCGTGCCGGGCGCGGTGAACAGGTCGATCTGCGCGGGCAGGTTGGTGCCGGTGTTCTTCTCGTCCCAGAACGACGTCGGCGCCATCTGCGAGTACCGCAGGTTCAGCTCCTGGTAGGCGTCGAAGATGCCGCGCGACAGCGCTTCCTCGTCCGTCCCGCCGGTCAGCACGCCCTCGGTGCGCTTGCCCATGATGATCGCCGTGCCGGTGTCCTGGCACATGGGCAGCACGCCGCCCGCGGCGATGTTCGCGTTGCGCAGCAGGTCCATCGCGACGAAGCGGTCGTTGCCGCTCGCCTCGGGGTCGTCCACGATCGCGCGCAGCTGGGCGAGGTGCGACGGGCGCAGCAGGTGCTGGATGTCCCGGATCGCTTCCTTCGCCAGCAGCGTCAGCGTCTCCGGGGCGATCTCCAGGAACGTCCGGCCCGCGGCCTCGACGACCTTCACGCCGTCGGCGGTCAGCAGGCGGTACTCGGTGGTGGTGTCCTTCGCCAAGGGGAGGACGTCGGTGTACTGGAACGTGGTGGTGGGCACGTCGGCGGGCTCCCTTGCGCGCTTCGGAATCCGACGACCGTATCCGATCGTCCGGCCGTGGCAGCGCCATCGGGATGTGATTCGCGTCTTGCTCCGCGCGGCCGGGGGTGACTACGCGCCGACATCGGGGGGTGACGCGTGGTGTGGGGCGTCCGTGGCCGTGAAGGGGGCTGTGGACGTTTGGCGGGGCCGAGTGGAGTCCCGGCCGCCGGTGAGAGCCGGGAACGGTTCCAGGGGCGCTCAGCGGCGGACTTCAAGGCCGGCGTTCGGAAAAGCGGAAGGCCGGGCCGGCCCCCGACCGCCCCGACCTTCCTTGGCATGCGGCTCGCCCCCACGAGATGAGGTGGGGGTAACCGCAGGGTCTGTGTAGAGCAAGACCGTGCCGTGACTCGGATCACAAGTCAACGCGGCCAATCGGGTGAGTCAGCTCGCGTAGGCGCGGAGCTTCTCCGCCCGCTCGCCCTGGCGGAGCTTCGACATGACCTCGCGCTCGATCTGGCGCACCCGCTCGCGGGAGAGCCCGAAGCGCTTGCCGATCTGGTCGAGCGTCCGCGGCTGGCCGTCCTCCAGGCCGTACCGCAGCCGGATGACCGCCTGCTCGCGGGCGTCCAGCGTCGAGAGCACCCGGCGCAGGTCGTCCTGGAGCAGACCGGAGATGACGGCGCTCTCGGCGTCCGTGGCGTCGGAGTCCTCGATGAAGTCGCCCAGGGGGGCGTCCTCCTCGGCACCGACCGGCATGTCGAGGCTTACCGGGTCGCGGGCGTGGTCGAGCAGGTCGGAGACCTTCTCGGCGCTGATGCCCGATTCCTTCGCCAACTCCTCCGTCGTGGCTTCCCGACCGAGCTGCTGGTGCAGATCGCGCTTGATCCGCGCCAACTTGTTCACCTGTTCCACCAGGTGGACGGGAAGGCGGATGGTGCGTCCTTGATCCGCCATTCCGCGGGTGATCGCTTGGCGGATCCACCACGTCGCGTAGGTCGAAAACTTGAAGCCCTTGGTGTAGTCGAACTTCTCCACCGCGCGGATCAAGCCCAGGTTGCCTTCCTGGATCAAGTCGAGGAGAGGCATTCCGCGACCCGTGTATCGCTTGGCCAGCGAAACGACGAGACGGAGATTCGCTTCGAGCAGGTGGTTCTTTGCCACGTGGCCGTCCCGCACCAGCGCGCGCAGTTCTTCGCGACGCGTGGGGGACAGGCGCTTGGCGGTCTCGGCCATGTGCTGGGCGAAGACACCGGCTTCGATGCGCTTCGCGAGCTCGACCTCTTCCGCCGCTGTGAGCAGGGCGGTCTTGCCGATTCCGTTCAGGTAGACTCGAACGAGATCGGCTGCCGGACCCTGAGCGTCCAGGTCGAGTTCGGCGGGGCTGATGTGGCTGATGGTGGTGTCGACCTCGCGGTCGAAGACCCTCGGGACGGTCATGGAACTCCCTCCCCCTTTGTCGCGGGCTGGCGTGCGGTTGCGTCACACACCTGCGCTGCACTGCGCAGTGAGCCTTTCGGCGTCGGGGCCCGCTGGGTACCCATCGCTTGCCGGCTGGACACTTGGGAAACGCGTCGGAATGCGATTTCGTTCCCGACTCCCTGACAGGAAGACGTCTCCGCCGTCACACCCGTTGCGCGCGCAATGCTGAGGATTTCCTGAGAGCGTCCTAGAGTTCGACCAATACGGTGAACGGTCCGTCGTTCACGCTCCGTACCGACATCATCGCGCCGAACCGTCCTGTTTCGACTCGAGCACCCTTTTGCCGCAGTTCCCGCACCACTCCCTCGATCAAGGGCTCGGCGTGCTCGGGCCGGGCGGCCGCCGTCCACGAAGGACGGCGACCCTTCCGCGTCTCGCCGTAGAGCGTGAACTGGCTCACAACCAACAGCGGCGCACCCGTCGTCGCGCACGATTCCTCGCCGGTGAGGATCCTCAGCTCGTGCAGCTTCCGCGCCATGACCGGAACCATCGCCGCGTCGTCGTCGACACGCACCCCGAGCAGCACCAACAGGCCCGGCTCGGTGATCTCGCCGACGACCAGATCGTCCACGGTCACGCTCGCCTGTGTGACTCGCGCCACAACTGCTCTCACACGGGCCTCAACATGCCGTGCCGGACCAGGTCGCGGACCACGGGCAGGGCGTTGGCGATCAGACCCTCGACCGGCTCGTCGTGGGCGAACGCCAGCAGCGTCACCAGGTCCTCCAGCGGCAGGGCGCCCCGGCAGCCCGCCAGCAGGGCCGCGGCGACCTCGTCCAGCTCGTGCTGCCAGCCGGGGCCGTCCTGGCGGTGCAGGCGGCGCACGAGGGCCGTCCAGCCCTCCTCCGCCGGGGAGGACACCTCTTCGAGGAGCACGGACTCGGGGACCTCGAAGCGGGTGGCGAGCAGCGACTCGGCCGACCCGTTCGCCCGCAGCCAGTCGACCCGGTCCAGCCACAGCGACGTCTCGGGGCCCAGCGGGTCCACGTAGGCGTGCCGCAGGTCCTCGCAGACGACCTCGGCGTGCGCCCCGTCGGTGCGGCGCAGCGTCACGAAGCCGAAACCGATGCCCTCGACGTCGTTCTTCGCGAACCAGTCGAGCCACACGGCGGCCTTCTCGCGGCCCTCCGGGGAGCGCGGGTCCACGCCCGCGTCGCGGAGCCAGGTGCCGACGTACAGGGCCGGGTCGGCGATGTCGCGCTGCACGAACCAGGCGTCGACGCCGCCGCGGGGCAGCCACGAGGACACGCGGTCGGCCCAGTCCTCGCCCTTGCGGTGCAGCCAGGAGGCGAGGAGCTGGCCGACGCCGCCCTCGTTCAGGAACGACGGCATCTGGCGGACGACCAGGGCGCTGGCGTCGTCGCCGCCGAGACCGGAGTCGCGGTAGGTGTAGTCGACGCGGGGCGGGCCGACCACGAACGGCGGGTTGCAGACGACCTGGTCGAAGCGGCGGTTGGCCACGGGGCCGAACCACTCGCCCTGGCCGAGTTCCACGTCGAGGCCGTTGAGCAGGAACGTGCCCTTCGCCAGGGCGAGGGCGCGGGTGGAGAGGTCGGTGGCGGTGATCTTCCGCGCGTGGCGGGAGGCGTGGAGGGCCTGGACGCCGCAGCCGGTGCCGAGGTCCAGGAGCGTGTCCACGGGACGGCGGGCGGTGGCTCGGGCGAGGCTGATCGAGGCCTGGCCGATGCCGAGGACGTGGTCGCTCGGGACCGGGCCGCCGCGCTGGTCGGCGTCGAGGTCGGCGATGACCCACCAGTCGTCGTGGGGGCGGATGTCCAGGCCGGCTCGGAGGCCGTCCTCGGTCGGGCGGAGGACTTCGGCGGTGATCAGGGTGTCGAGGTCGATGGACTTGAACGCTGCCTCCGCTTCCGGCTTCGGGAGCGCGTCGCCTAGGAGGAAGAGGCGGATCAGGGTGCCGAGAGGGCCGGAGTCCTGGGCGGCTCGGCGGGCGGGTTCCGGTTCGCCTCGGGTCATGGCGGCGTGGGCTTGGCCGCCCAGGGCGGTGAGGACGCCGTCGGTGGTGTAGCCGGCGGAGTGGAAGGCGTCGCGTAGGCCGGAGGTGAGGGTGGCGTTCAGGTCGGGGAGCACTGGGACATGGTTTCATCCCCTCTGGCCGCCGGTGCCGTTGTGGTCGCCGGGCGGCTGGTGGTTCCAGCGTGGTCACCGGGCGATTTGCGTCGTGGTGTGGCCGATTTGACTTGGGGACCCCTTATTTCGGCCTTGATCGGGCCAAAAGGCAGTGCCCCAAAGCCCTGCCCGATCTCCAATTTTA
>NZ_JBHYHC010000173.1:0-16674 GCF_042738955.1 Umezawaea sp. NPDC059074 | reverse complement strand
CCCCGATCGAGTCCTCCCGACTCGCCTGTATTTTTGTCTTTTAAGCCGCCCGCGGGCGGTTTCCCGGTGGGGGGATCCACGCCGCGCCTGCCGGCGCGGCGGGGCACAGCTATGTCCGCACCGGCTCGTCGACGACAACGCCGTCCAGGGTGCGCAGGAAGTCCGGGCCGAGCGCGCTGGACGGCGTGTGCGACCCGGCGGGCACGTCCCCGGCAAGCAGCCGGTCGACGGCGCGCAGGACGGCGTCGGCGGTGAGGTCGTAGCCGTTGGGGCCGGTGGCCGCGAGGGACACCGTGTGGCCCTCGGCGTCGGAGACCTCGCCCCAGAACTCCGACCGGGTCTTGGCGCGCACCTTCTCGTTCGGGCCCGCGATCCGCTGGGCGAGGGCCTTGCCGACGTGCTGGACCAGCGGGGTGCGCAGCAGCGGCGCGAAGAGGGCCTGGAGCTGGCCCGTGACGCTCGGCAGCGCGGTGAACGTGGTGATGTTCGGGATGCCCGTGGACCGGTAGGCGGTGCTGACGTCGCCCCACGGGATCGAGCCGACGTCGGCCGGGCCCGAGCGGAACGCGGCGCTGCGCCTGCGGTGGCCGAGGCGAACGGACCGCAACTCGCCGTCGACGCGGGCGCGACCGCCGGTGCCGCTGCCCTCGACGGACGTCTTCGACGTGCCGGGGCTCAGTCCGCCGCCGGCGAGGAACGCGAGGTCCAGGTGCGTCGCGCCGGGCAGTTCGGCGGCCAGCAACGCGGCCACGCAGTCGGTCGGCACGACGTCGAACCCCGCGCCGGGCAGCAGCACCACCCCTGCGGTCCGCGCCTCGGCGTCACGGGCGGCCACGGCCTCGAACACGTCGATCTCGCCGGTGATGTCGACGTAGTGCGTCCCGGAGGCCAGGCAGGCGTCCACCATGGGCGCGGACGTGGCGGCGAACGGGCCCGCGGCGTGCACGACGAGATCGACGCCGTCCAGGTCCGCGTGGTCCAGGTCGAACGCGCGGTGCTCCAGCCCGAGCCGTTCGGCCAGCGGCGCGACCTTGGCCGCCGACCGGCCCGCGAGCACCGGCCGCTGCCCCCGGCGCACGGTCAGTTCCGCGATGAGTTCCCCGGTGTAGCCGTTGGCGCCGTACAGCATCCACGTCATGGCCGGAGGCTACCAGCGAGTAGTTAGCGGCGGGACCGTCTGCGGCCGAGGAGTCCGCCGGCCGCCAGCACCACGCCGCCGCCGATCGCCATCGGCAGGGCCCACCCCATCCGCTCGCTCCGCAGCCGCCCGCAGATCCCGACGAACGCCGGATCGATCTTCTCGACCGCGACCTCGTCGAAACCGATGCCCAGCGCGTTGCCGCACGACACGGGCGAGCCGCCGGGGGTGTCCGACGTCATCGGCAAGAACATGATCAGCAGACCGGCGAGCAGGAAGGCGAGACCAATCACCATCGTGACCGTCCTCGGCGCCATGGGGAGAAGTTACGTCCGATTTGGACTCGCGTACAGAGCCCGAACGGCCCATGTTGATCAATCCGAATTCACGGGTCTGAAATCGCCGAGTTCTCCCTGTTCGGCCGCTGTCGGCCGGATCGGCCGCCGATTAGCTTCCGGCTCAGGACCGAGGACGGGAGTCGCACACGTGAAACTCGACATCTTCAACGAGATCCAGGACCCGAAACCGTGGGACGAAGGCCACGAGGGGACACGGATCGCCCAGGCCATCGAGCAGGCCGAGTTAGCCGACGAGACGGGCTACGGCTGCTGGTGGCAGGTCGAGCACCACGGCGCCGAGGAGTTCAGCCTGTCGTCCGCGCCGGAGATGCTGCTGGCAGCGCTTTCCCAGCGCACCAGCCGAATCCGCCTAGGCCACTCCGCGGTGCTCGCCCCGTCCCGGTTCAACCACCCCATCCGCGTGGCCGAGCGCGCCGCGTGGCTCGACCACCTCAGCGGCGGCCGGGTAGAACTGGGCCTGACCCGCTCGACCACACCCGAATGGCGGCTGTTCAACACCGACCCCGCCGACGTCCGCGGTCAAGCGGCCGAAGCGTTCGAAATGATCCCTCGCATGTGGACCGAGGACCGGTTCTCCCACTCCAGCACCAATTACCGGATCTCCGACGTACCGATTATCCCGTCACCCCTCCAGAAACCCCATCCACCACTCTGGCAGGCGGCCACCAGTCCCCAGTCGTTCGAGGAGGCGGGCAGGCGCGGTGTAGGCGTCCTGGGCACCACGATCTGGGAGTCGCTGGAACGCGTGAACCGCATGGTCGAGCTGTACCGCGCGGCGGCCGACGCGTGCACGGACCCAGTGGGCGCGTTCGTGAACAACCAGGTCGGCTTCTTCACGTTCGTCCACTGCGCCGAAACCGACGCCGAGGCCATGCGCAACGGCGCAGCGGCGGCAGCAGCCTGGTACAGCGTCCGCGCTCTCACGTTCTTCGAAGCCGCCGACCACTTCGTCACCGAGCTGGCAAGACAACAGGAGGTCCTGGCCGACCCAGCAGGCGGCGGCCTCACCGGCAACTTCCTCCGCGCCGAAGCAGCAGCCGCACTGGGCCCGAACGACGCCCAGTTGGTGATCGGCCGCATCATCCAGGGCGAGGAGGTCGACGACGACGAGGTCTTCGAGGCCCTCAACGCCCAGGACTCCCTGATCGTCGGCAGCCCGGACACGTGCCGCAAGAAGCTGCGGGTCTACGAAGAACTGGGCATCGACAGACTCCTCAGCTTCCACCAGGTAGGCGCCCTACCGCACGACCAGGTCCTCAACTCGATCCGCCTGTTCAGCACCCTGATCCCGGAATTCGACCGGTAACGACAAGGCCTTTCCCGCGATGAGTTCTCAACACCTCATCGCGGGAAAGGCCGAACATGCCCCACAGCTCTTTTCGACGTGCCACCGCGAGCCTCGCGGGCGCTTCCGCTCTGCTCGCGGCGACCATGACCGCCTGTACGAGCCCAACAGGAGGCGAGGATTCCGCACAACCGTCATCAACGGTCAATCCAGCGGGCCAGTTATCCGCGACCGGCGCACCCAAACTCCGCTTCCGACCGGTCCTGGGAAGCCCGAGCCAGAGCACCCCAAACTGGTCCAACCAGTCACCAGGGCCACTGCCCACCCCCGCGAAGCCGCAACTGGTGGAGCCGCGCAAGGCGACCACCCCGGAACGCCGCCAGCAGATAGCCGACGAGAAGAAGATCCGCCAGAGCCCGGAACTGCTGGGCTTGGACGACCAGACCTACCAGCAGTTCTTGCTGTACTACCAGTGCCCGCCCATCGATCTGCTGACCGGCGAGGACGATCCCGCCCTACCGTTGGTCACCTGCGACGCGGACAACCCCTTGAAGTACGTCCTGGGGCCGGCATTCCTCGACAACACCCACGTCATCAGCGCGGAGGCGGGATCCGATCCGCAGGGTGTGGGATACGTCGTCACCCTGACGTTCGATTCCTGGGGTTCCAAGGTGTGGGCTGACTTCACGGCCGCGAACGTCCAAAGGCAGGCCGCCCTGGTCTTCAACACCCTGGTGATCTCGGCACCGAACATCAACGAACCGATCACCGGCGGCAGCGTGCAGATTTCCGGCACGTTCGACCGGGCCGAAGCAGAACACCTCGCCGACCAAATCGCTGGCCGCTGAAACAGGAACCCGCCCATCCGAGGCGACCACCGCCGGGGGCGGAACCCGCCGGGCGGGTTCTGGGGGTTGCGCCCCCAGAGGACAGTTGGAGCGAGGAGGTCGACGCACTCCGTCGACACACTCCTCCACGAGTGGGAATGGGCGTAGTTGAGGCGGTCACACACCCCGACCGGCAAGCGCGGCGGATGCTGGAGACGATCAAGGTATGGCCAGACGCACCTGAGGACGTGGTAGCCGGGTCTAGGGCATATCGAACGGACCGATCCCCACGTGGGTATGAGATCGACAAGATGGTTGAGATCTACCTCGCAGGCTCTACCGTCCGGCAGGTAGCTAGGCAGTTCGGCTTGAGCCGCGCCACCGCTGGCAAACATCTCGCAGCACGCGGCGTAGACACCCGGCGGTTGGCCCTCCAGCCTGAGCAGGTTGAGTAACGGCTGGGCGGGTCGGCTATTTTGTTTAGTTCATCGCGGGTGTTGGTAAGGTTTCGAAGTGCTTCGCGAGCCTCCTCATAAGTCATGCTGTCGCTGACGAGATCAATGGTGAGAAACTGGCGGGCGGACGTTTGAATTTCAAGGTAGGCGTTGACAGAAGCTTGTGACTGCGTCATGCGCCACGACGAGTTCACTGTGGTGAGGGTGGCGCCGAATCCGGCCGCGACAAGCGCCAATATGCTTGGCACGTTGCCGTTGTCGCCAGCTAGTCCGGTTCCGCCGGACACCGCAGCCAAGACAGCCGCTGGTACACCAAGCAGCAGGTTCAGCAGTCGCCAGATTTTTGCCTACTCGAACTGCATCTACGAGCTTTACAGGGCACTCTCGTAGATGCGATCGGCTTCGGCGGCAATAGGCCGGTGCTCTTCTTTGATGGCGGCTGGAATAAGTGACATCGATTTCCCCTGTGCCAAGTATTAGCTGCCGAAGCCTGAAATGCAATGATCAGGCCTCGGGTACGTGTCCAAGGAGGCGTTCTTTCAGGCGTGATGCGGCAGTCTGCGCCAAGTTTTCATTCTTGGTCTTGCTGCGGCGGTAGAGGAATCCAGGGACGCGCTCGGCGTGGTTGCGCTGCCGGTAGATGCGGTCCTGCAACACTCGGCAGTAGGCTAGGAGTTCGGCGTGGATCTCCTCTGACACCGCACCCACGACGGTGATCGCAGGCAGGACGCTGAGTCGCTCGTCGACTTGGAGCGCGAGCTGCTGCTTCTCTCGGGCCACTTGGCGGTTCTTGACAACCAGGTTCGTTGCCAGCGCGAGGCCGGGGAGGCTGGGAATGAGCCAGCGCAGGAGCAACTCGCGCGTGGTCCAATCCATGACGAGCGCGATCGTGAGACCGGCGACAAGCCAGGTGACCGCCACCTTGAGCAGGAGTGAGGCCCACTGGCGGCGCAGCGGCCAATCCCATTGCAGGTTCTGCCGCTGGCACAACAGGATGGCGTACGCCTGGGGCAGACCGGCGACGTCGACGTACCAGTCGCGCTTGTCCCTCTTGCACTTCTGCGCCAAGGCGCCGAGTTCCTCGTCGGTGGGGAACGGCTTGAACTCGTCGGTGGCGGGCAAGCCGAAGAGTTCGTAATCGAACCGCTCCTGGATCTTGGTCGCCTCCTTGGTCCGAGCCTGGCTGAGGAACGTCATGGCCAGCAGAGCGGCCGTTCCCAGCCCGCCCATGATCGACATGGGCTTGGCCGCGGTGTGCCAGAACGCCGCGACGAGCGCGCCGCAGGAGGACGCCAACGCGACGATGGCCCGCGCGGTCTCCCACCGCTGCGCGTAGACGTGCGCGGTGTCAGCGGCGTGCAGCATCTCCAGGAAGATGGGCTGGTTCTGCCGGACGTTGATGGTGTGCGCGAACGGTGGTGCGGGCGCGCTGCTCATCATGGTCGCGGCATCCGGTTGCCGAAGAGCGTCCGCCAGGTCTCGACCGCCGCTTTCTCCTTGCCCGCCTGTTCCTGCAAGATGGCCGTCTCGCAGGTGCCGAGCCAGCCACGCATGACCTCCGCCAACTCCTGGCGCTGGGCCGCAGTCATCTGGCTGTTGACGTCTGGCCCCAGCCCGGCCGGGTCCGGCCAGTCGTCGGTGATCTGCTCGATGGCCGAAGCCAGGAACCAGCGAATCTCGTCCTGGTAGCGCGTGAACGGAGTGTCCACGAGTTCCAGCGCCATGACCTCGATCAGGAACGACGGGCTGAGCGGGTCGCCTGCTTCCCGGTTGATGCCCTTGACCATCTTGACGAACGGCACGAACTTCCCAGCGCACTCCTTGTTCTTGGCCGTGACCAGGTCGGCGTGGATGTTCGGGTCGGTGGCCATCCACGTGCTGCCGTTGGGCATGAGGTAGCCGCCCTCGGCGCGCGCGAACACCGGCGCGATCTCGTAGGAGGCAACGTCCTCACCGGCGTAGTAGACCGTGGCCACGTAGTCGTCGGCCTGAACGTCGTCCCACCCGGACGCAAGCACGTTCTTTAGCGCCGTAACGGCCGCTGTGCCGGTGCCGTTGGCCAGATCAGCTTGGGGACCCTCGGGGTCGATCACGGCGAAGATGTCGACGTCCTTGAGCTTCTTGGTCTTGGTGTGGCGGTCGTAGCTGCCCGTGAGGAAAGTCTTGTCGAGAGTCCACTCTTTTTCGATATGCTCTCGGATGCGCGCGTGTCGGGTCGCAGCGAGGCTGGCTTCATTATCTGTAATTTCCAAGTTGGACTTAAGTAGGCCGAAAGCGTCATCGACATACCCCATGGGCAGAAGCCTCCTAGCTTTGAGTGGATAAAATAAACGCTTAAGGGTTGCTGAGGTAGCGCATGCTGGCGGTGGCATCATGAGCCCCGGCGAGGGTGCCGAAGCTCCTGGACTTCATTCCGGTGGTGCTCGCTCGGGTACCGGGACCCCAGCCCGGCTGTTCGGTACGGGGTCCGTTGAACGTGGCGAACATGGAGTAGGTCGTATTGGCAGGCACGGTCTGCATCTTGGCCAGGTAGCGCGCCAAGCTCGCCCGGTCGGCGGTAAAGGTCGCGTCGGCGGCGCCACCCGGCTTGTAGTCCACGGGGAACTCGATGATGGGGTTGACGGTGCCGTCGGGGCGATGGCACTCCAGCACCATGGCTTTGAGGGACCGTTCGGAGATCCAGGCGATGATGGCCGCCTCGTCCTGGTTCCAGTTGCCGAACAGGCGCGTGGCGTCGATGCGCAAATGCCCCAGGATGTTGACGATGGAGCCGAGGATGACGTCAGCAAGTTGGGTGGCGGTATGGGTGATGGTGTAGGTGCTCGTCGAGGTTGAGGAGCTGCTCATGACGGACTCCGCAGACTCTTGAGTGCCTCCAGGTTGATCGCGCCGCCCGTCCTCGCGGCCGAGGCCGTCTCGGCTTGGCGCTCATCCGGAGCTGGCTCGGTCGACAGGTGTCCCGTCTGCTTGGCGGCGGTCGCCAGGATCGAGGCCAGCGGAGCGGGCACCGGGAGGTAGAGCGTCCAGTCGGTGGTGGCGGAACCCCCGCCGGGCACGGGGTTGAGGTTTTCGATGACGTCGAGAGCGGCGTCATCAGTGGCGACGGTGATGCTCAGGTGCAGGTTGTCCGAGACCAGCACCACGGGTGTTGTGCCCAGATGACCTCCCGCGACCAGCGCTGGCCCAATGCCCTTGAGCGGCGCCAAGGCGGAGGCCACATCAGCGGCGGTGATGTGAGGGCTTGCGGCCAGGGTGTCGCTGATTAGGGTGGTCAGGACGTCCCAGGCGGCGGAGGCCGTACGGTGGGGCGCTCCGGCCAACTTCCTCGTGCGCTTCACGAGAGGTCACCTTTCGAGTCGTGGTCTGCGGCCCTGACTTCGCTGATTCGGGTCGCGGCGTGGCGAAGGTCTGCGATCGTCAGCGCGCCGGGGTCCTGCACGGTCTCCAGACGCACCGCCATCGCCTCGGTCACGGTCTTGCGGATCTGGCGGCCGTCGCTGCCGTAGAGCAGCGACGCGATGGACGGCAGATGCGGATCGTCGGCCAGCAGCTTCAAGGCGGGAAAAGCCTGGGCCATGTCCTTAAGCGTGGCGGCCAGGATCGTCGTGACCGCTTCGGCGTCAGGGAGCGGGATCTCGACTGCGACGTCGGCGCGGGACAAGAACGCAGTGTCGAGCGCGGTGGTGAAGTTGGACGTGGCGATCACCAACAGGTTCGGGTAGTTGGCCGCGTTGTGGTCCAGCGCCGTGAGCACGGCATCGGTGGCCCGGTGAACGTCAGCCGGGTTCGCCGACAGCGACGCCTCGCTGCGGGCGACCGCCATCGACTCGACCTCATCGAGCAGTACGAGAGTGGGCAACCCGTCGTCGGCCAGGGCCGGGATGTGCTCGGTCAGCAGTTCGGTGACCTTGCGCTGCGACTGGCCGTGCTCGGCGCTCATCAACCCGTGCGGCGACACCTCGACCAGCCGGGCCTGGCCCTGGCTGGTCAGAGGAGCGACCTGCTGCGCCAGGCCGCGGGCGAGGGTCGTCTTACCGGTGCCGGGTGGGCCGTGCAGCACGAGCAGCCCATGGAGGGCCGTGGTCTCAAAGGGCAGAGTTTCGCGTAGCCGCAGGCTCAGGATCGCCCAGTAGAGCAGGCGCTCCTTGGTCTCGGGACTGGTGATGATCGAGTCCCAAGTGTTGGCGTAGCGCTTGTCAGGAAGCACTACGTTGCTGGTCACAGCCTCGGCAACGTCCATGGCGATCACTCCTTCGCTGGTGTGCAAAGGAGCTTAGCACTCGTGCAACGGCACTTCGCACCGAGGGTTGGTCCTGATCGTGCGGGACACGTTGGCCTCCCGGTCGGCCGTCGGACTGCCTATGGTGAGGAACATGGGCTATCCCTCAGAGCGCCTCAGGTCCCCGGCGAATACGTTGGAAGCCGATGACATCGATGTCACTGACGATCCGGGCCGTGTGGCAGACACCCTGCGGCGGGCACGCCAGTACCGGGGCTGGAGCCTGAGAGAGGTCGAGCGCCGCACGGGTCGAGCCAACGCTTACCTGTCGCAGGTCGAGCGCGGCGTGATCCGTCGGCCTGATCCGGCCGTGCTGTTGCAGCTGGCCGACTTGTACAGCCTGAACTTCGACTTGCTCATGCAGTGGTCGGAGCCTGAGGCGGAGAACTTGGATGATCCAATGGACGAAGCGACGACGCGAGCCTTGATCCGTCAGATCGTGAATCTGACTCCGCAGCAACGTAGGCGGGCGCTTGAACTTCTCCAAGGCATCGCTAAGGGTTCAGCCTGACTGATCAATATGTGTCAAGATAGTTTTGGAAAGTTATAGTGACCAGCAAGTATGACAGATGAACATAGAGAAACCCTCAGTTGCTCGCATGAGCGCTTGAGGGTCTTTCTATTTCAATTTGTACTGACGGCGGTAGCCCACTGTGCGACGGCGTACGTGACCGCGCCGGACGTGGTGAAGCGGCAGCTCAACCAGGGGTTCTTTAAGCGGCTACTCATTGGCGATGACGGGACTGTCGTGCAGGCCGAGCTGAACGAGCCGTTCGCCGCCATCTTGGGCGCGAACAGCACGCGTCATGCCCGCAATGCGGCAGTTGAGGCAGTATATGAGGCGCTTCCTGCGCCCCAGAACGTCTTGCGGTCACGAACGACGATTGCGACGCCCGATATGGCAACGGCACCCGTTGCGCCGGTAGGGGCGTTATGGGTGCCGTTGGAAGATCCAGATTTCATGACCGAAAGCGATCATACGGTTGCGCACCGTGATCTTATTTTTTCGGGCAGTGGTGTGAATAAGGGCTATTTGGTGGGCGCGGCAGGGTTCGAACCTGCGACCGCTCGGGTGTAAACCGAGTGCTCTTCCGCTGAGCTACACGCCCTCGCTGGCCGTCAGTGCGGCCACCGCATGGTGCCATGCCTGCTGGTCTCGGCGTTCGCCGGGTTGTTTCACCTCGGCGTACCGCAGCGTGCCCGCGGTGTCCACGAGGAACGTTCCGCGGTTCGCCATGCCCCTGGCCTCGTCGAACGTGCCGTAGGCACGGGCGACGGCGCCGTGGGGCCAGAAGTCCGACAGCAGGGGGAACCGGTAGTCCTGCTGGGTGGACCACACCTTCAGGCTGTACGGCGTGTCCACCGAAATCCCCAGCACGGCCACGTCCGCGGCCGTGTAGGTCCCCAGTCCGTCCCGCAGCTCGTCCAGCTCACCCTGGCAGGTGCGGCTGAACGCGAACGGGTAGAACACCAGGAGCACCGCCGAGGTGCCCCGGTAGGCCGACAGCGTCACCCGTCGGTTGTCGGGGTCCTTGAGGGTGAAGTCCGGAGCTTCCACGAGAAGGTTCCCTCGAAAGCGTGACGAGCACAGGCCCCCGTACGTCTCGGGGAGCCCGTGCTCAGCCTTCGATCAGCGCTTGACCTTCGCCGAACTGGGGCGCACGAGCCTCGTGCCCGACCAGTCCTCGGCGACGGTGATGTTGGACGTCTGGGACAGCCCTGCGGTCGGCACCGCCTCGGCGATCTCACTCGGCTCGACGTGTCCAGGGCGTCCGGTCTTGGGCGTCAGCACCCACACCACGCCGTTCTCGGCCAGCGGCCCGGTCGCGTTGATCAGGTCGTCGACCAGATCACCGTCACCGTCCCGCCACCACAACAGGACAACGTCCACAACATCGTCCGCGTCCTCGTCGAGGAGATCGCTTCCGATCCTCTCCTCGATGGCGGCACGAACGTCGTCGTCAACGTCCTCGTCCCAGCCGATCTCCTGAACTGCCTGGCCCGGTGCAATCCCGAGCTTGTCGGCGACACCGCCCTTGTCGGCGTCTCCCGCGGCGACCACGGCTTCCACTCCTCCAACTACGCAAGAGCGGCAGTCGACTCGACTGCCGCGCGATGTATCAACACCTGTCGCGGCTAGCGAACACTGATAGACGGCCTCCGCGCAACCGTTGACCTCATGACACGCCGCAATCCGACCCCCCTGAACCGTCACCCGACCGGATGACGCACACTGAACACACCTCATACCGCGCGCGCGAGGGACACGATCCAGAACTACTGGTCGGTAGGGGGTCCTCTGGGGTGTCGCACGAGCGCCGATGAGGAATCATGGACAGGTAAACCGCCTGAACCCGCAGTGAACGCCGGCACCAGTCGGCGGTAACCCTGGCGAGGAGAACCCTTGGCCCCGCAGAACAACGGCACCGCCCCCGAACGGGTGCGCGTCATCCGTGACGGTCTCGCCGCACACCTGCCGGACATCGATCCGGACGAGACGGCGGAATGGCTGGAGTCGTTCGACGCCGCGCTCAAGGGTGGCGGCCAGCAGCGTGCCCGTTACCTCATGCTCCGACTCCTCGAGAAAGCTCGCGAGGGCGGCGTCGGCATCCCGTCCCTGACCAGCACCGACTACGTGAACACCATCCCCACCGAGAGGGAGCCGTGGTTCCCCGGTGACGAGGAGGTCGAGCGCCGCTACCGGGCGTGGATCCGCTGGAACGCGGCCATGACGGTGCACCGCGCGCAGCGACCCGGCGTGGGTGTCGGTGGTCACATCTCGACCTACGCGTCCTCCGCGAGCCTCTACGAGGTCGGTTTCAACCACTTCTTCCGCGGCAAGGACCACCCCGGCGGCGGCGACCAGGTCTTCATCCAGGGCCACGCCTCCCCCGGCGTCTACGCCCGCGCCTTCCTCGAGGGCCGCCTGAGCGAGGACCAGCTCGACGGGTTCCGCCAAGAGTACTCGCACGGCGGGCTCGGCAAGGGCCTGCCGTCGTACCCGCACCCGCGGCTGATGCCGGGCTTCTGGGAGTTCCCCACCGTGTCCATGGGCCTCGGCCCGATGAACGCGATCTACCAGGCGCGGTTCAACCGCTACCTGCACGACCGCGGTTTCAAGGACACGTCGGACCAGCACGTCTGGGCGTTCCTCGGCGACGGCGAGATGGACGAGCCGGAGTCGCGCGGCCTGCTCCAGCTCGCGGCGAACGAGCAGCTGGACAACCTCACGTTCGTGGTCAACTGCAACCTCCAGCGCCTCGACGGGCCGGTGCGCGGCAACGGCAAGATCATCCAGGAGCTGGAGTCGTTCTTCCGCGGCGCGGGCTGGAACGTCATCAAGGTCGTCTGGGGCCGCGAGTGGGACTCGCTGCTGCACGCGGACCGCGACGGCGCGCTGGTGAACCTGATGAACACCACGCCCGACGGCGACTACCAGACGTACAAGGCCAACGACGGCGCGTACGTGAAGGAGCACTTCTTCGGCCGCGACCCGCGGACCAAGGAGCTCGTCGCCCCGCTGACCGACGACGAGGTGTGGAACCTCAAGCGCGGCGGCCACGACTACCGCAAGGTGTACGCGGCGTACAAGGCGGCCACGGAGCACCACGGCCAGCCGACGGTCATCCTCGCCAAGACCATCAAGGGCTACGGCCTGGGCCCGCACTTCGCGGCGCGCAACGCCACGCACCAGATGAAGAAGATGACGCTGCAGGACCTGAAGCTGTTCCGCGACAGCCTGCGCATCCCGATCACGGACGAGCAGCTGGAGAAGGACCCCTACCTGCCGCCGTACTACCACCCCGGCCCGGACTCCCCGGAGATCCAGTACCTGCTCGAGCGGCGCAAGCAGCTCGGCGGGTTCGTGCCGGAGCGGCGGGCGCACGCCGAGAAGGCGCTCAAGCTGCCCGAGGACAAGGTGTACGACGTCCTCAAGCGCGGCTCGGGCAAGCAGCAGGTCGCCACGACCATGGCGTTCGTGCGGCTGGTGCGCGACCTCGCGAAGGACCCGGAGATCGGCGCCCGCATCGTGCCGATCATCCCGGACGAGGCGCGGACCTTCGGCATGGACTCGATGTTCCCGTCGCAGAAGATCTACAACCCCAACGGGCAGATGTACACCTCCGTGGACGCCGAGCTGATGCTCGCGTACAAGGAGTCCGAACAGGGCCAGATCCTGCACGAGGGCATCAACGAGGCCGGGTCGACGGCGTCCTTCACGGCCGTGGGCACGTCCTACGCCACGCAGGGCGAGCCGATGATCCCGATCTACATCTTCTACTCGATGTTCGGGTTCCAGCGCACCGGCGACGGTCTGTGGGCCGCGGCGGACCAGATGGCGCGGGGCTTCGTGCTCGGCGCGACGGCGGGCCGCACGACGCTGACCGGTGAGGGCCTCCAGCACGCGGACGGCCACTCGCTGCTGCTGGCGCACACGAACCCCGCCGTGGTCGCGTACGACCCCGCGTGGTCGTTCGAGGTGGGCCACATCGTGCGGGACGGCCTGCGGCGGATGTACGGCGAGAACGCCGAGAACATCTTCTACTACATGACCGTCTACAACGAGCCGTACCAGCAGCCCGCGGAGCCGGAGGGCCTCGACGTCGAGGGCCTGCTGCGCGGCCTCTACCGGTACCAGGCGGCCCCGGCGGGCGACGGCCCGAAGGCCCAGCTGCTGGCGTCCGGTGTGGCGATGCCGTGGGCGGTCGACGCCCAGCGCATCCTCGCCGAGGAGTGGGGTGTGCGGGCCGACGTGTGGTCCGCGACCTCGTACTCGGAGCTGCGCCGCGAGGCCGTGGAGGTCGAGCGGGAGAACCTGCTGCACCCGGAGAACGAGCCCGGCGTCCCGTACGTGACGAAGGTGCTCTCCGAGTCGACCGGTCCCGTGATCGCGGTGTCGGACTGGATGAAGGCCGTCCCGGACCTCATCCGGCCCTACGTGCCGACGGACATGCACACGCTCGGCACGGACGGGTTCGGCTTCTCCGACACCCGGCCCGCCGCGCGCAGGCACTTCCTGGTCGACACGGAGTCGATCATCGTCGCGACGCTGGCCGCGCTGGCCAAGCGCGGCGAGATCGACCCGGCGCTGGTCGTGAAGGCCGCCCAGCAGTACAAGATCGACGACGTCCGCGCCGCCGCCCCGTCCACGGGTGACGCCGGACTCGCGTAAGCGCCCGGACAACGTGGGGAGTCCCGTTCGCGGGGCTCCCCACGTGGCGTTTCAGGCCGCGGCCGCGACGGCCGTGCGCTTGGCCGCTCGGTTCCAGTCGAGCCAGCCGCGGATCACCAGCACGGCGAACACGGTGTAGATCAGCGCGCTGAAGTACAGGCCGGACTGGATCTGGAGCGGGACGCCGATCGCGTCGACCGCGAGCCAGACGATCCAGAACTCGACCAGGCCGAGGCCTTGCAGGGCGAACGCCAGGACGGTGCCGACGAAGATCGCGGCGTCCGGCCACGGCGCCCACGAGGCGTGCAGCGCGTCCAGGACCAGCGCGAACGCGACCGTGCCGACGACGAACGCGGCCACGACGGCGAGCCGTTCGACCGTCGACCCCTTGCGCACCACGACGCCGAACACCGGGTCGCGCCTGCGCAGCCACGCGTACCAGCCGTAGAACGCGATCAGCCCCACCACGACCTGGCGCACGGCGAGGCCGCCGAGCTGGGCGGACAGGTAGACGGTGAACAGGAGCGCGACCGACGCCAGCTGCACCGGCCACGTCCACAGCGACCGCCGCTGCGCCAGGAACACCACGGCCAGCGCGAACAGCTGGCCGAAGAACTCGGCGTAGGCGATCTTCTGCCCCAGAACGGTGAAACCCTGCTCCAGCAACACGTGCACCGCGGCCTCCATCCCCAGGGCGGTCCGGGGCGCGGCGCGGCACCGGTGCGGCGGCACGCCGAACACCGGTGGCGTGCGCGCCTCTCATCCGGACTCTCACCGTCGGCCCCGGAGTTCCACCGGGTCAACCGCGGGCCACGGGGCTCGCGGGTCGTGGGCTGTCACCACCGGTTCGGACTTCCACCGACCCCGGAACGCACGTCTCCTAGTTGCCGGAACATCGTCGCGCGGATCCGGTGTTCCGTCAGCTGTTGTGACGTGTGGCACTCGTTCGCCGTACACCGGGGGTTCATCCGGGCTCACTAGCGTCGCGGATCATGGTCCCCTCCCCCTTCCTCCTGCCCCTGGTCCTCCTCCTGACGCCCGTTCCCACCTCCCCGGCGGTCGTCGTCCCGACCGCGCAGACGCAGGCCTTCGTCGACGACTCAGCCGCCAGTCCGGCCAACGCCGACGCGGACGACCCGGCCGTCTGGGTGCACCCCACGCGGCCGGAGCGCACGGTCGTGCTCGGCACCCTCAAGGAGGGCGGGCTGGCGGCGTTCGACCTCAAGGGGCGGACGCTGGGCCTCTACCCGGCCCCGCCCGCGCCGACGCCGGAGGCGAAGCCGGGGCGGTTCAACAACGTCGACGTGCTCGCCGGGGCCCGTGTCGGCGGGCGGCAGCGGGACCTCGCCTTCGTGAGCGACCGGGGCCGCGACCGGATCCGGGTCTACGAGGTCGACGGGCGCGGGTCCGCGGTCGGCTCGAAGGTGCTCACCGACGTGACCGACCCGGCCGCGCGGCCGGTGTTCTCCGCGTCCGAGGCCGCCGTGGACGACCAGCGCAACGCCTACGGGTTGGCGGCGGGCGTCGACCGGCGCACCGGCACGCCGCTGGTGTTGGCCAGCAGGCGCAGCGAGACCCGGATCGCGCTGCTGCGCGTGGTGCCGGGCGCGAACGGGTCGGTCGGCACGAAGGTGGTGTCCACTGTGGACCTGCCGTCGAGTTTCGTCATGCCGGACGGCACGACGTGGACCCCGTGCGGCGACCCCGGCGACGGGCCGCAGGCCGAGGGCATGGTCGTGGACTCCGACCACGGGGTCGCGTACGTGGCGCAGGAGGACGTCGGGATCTGGCGGATCCCCCTGCGGGCCACCGGTTTCGGGTCACCCGAACTGGTGGACGAGGTTCGCTCGTTCGGGGCGCCCCAACGGTACGACGAGGCGACCGAGGAGTGCGTCGCGGACGGTCCGGACCCCGGTTTCGGCGGCAAGTGGCTCAGCGCGGACGCCGAGGGCCTCACCATCGCCGAGGGCCGGAACGGCGGCGGCGAGCTGATCGCGTCGAGCCAGGGCGACTCGCGGTTCGTGCGCTACGACCGGAATGGGCGAAATCGGGTGCTCGGCGACTTCGTGGTGGAATCAGGTCACGGCCTGGACTCGGTGGAGCACTCCGACGGCGCCCAGGTGGTCACGGCGGACCTGGGTCGCGGCTATCGCGAGGGCCTATTGGTCCTGCACGACGGCGAGCGCCGACCGTCCGCGGGGGACCTCGCGACCACGGGTTTCACCTACGTGAGCTGGGGCGATGTCGTCCACTAGGCACACGTCCACATCGGACGGGTGAACTCCGGGCGTCCGGGGAGCGGACACCTGCCCGCTTGTACCTCACCGGATGATCTTCCGCCGAGTCCTGACCCAGCCGTGACCAGAGCGTGTCCGGGCCGCTACCTTTCGATCACCGGTGCGCTGCTACCGTGCCGTGCGGCGTCACCCGAAAGAGTGACCCATTGGCATTTCACATCTCGTGATTTCGCACGTAATCCAGAGCAGGAGACCACATGGCAGGCAGAGTTCTCGGTGCGATCACGGTGGCCGCCACCTCCGGTCTGACCTTGTTGGCACTGGCGATCCCGGCTTCCGCCCACACTCCGACCGCCAAGGCCGAGTGCGTCGCGGACAAGTCCGTGGTGAGCGTGAAACTCGCGTCCTACGCCCGGAACGGCAACACCATCGTGGTCAAGGACGGCGAGGCCGAACTGGTCAACACGTCGTTCGGCGAGAGCTACGAGAAGAACTGGAGCCGTGCGGGCGACGTGGCCCACACCTACACCATCACGGTGAAGGCGTCGGACGGCAACCAGTACAACTACTCCAAGACGCTCAAGACCGAGGCGTGCGTGAAGCCCACCGCGCCCAGCTCGTCGACGACGACGACCACCACGGAGTCGAAGCCGAGCACGCCGTCGTCCGAGACCGCTCCCCCCTCGTCGAGCGAGGTCACCTCCTCGTCGTCCGAGACGGTCCCGGTCACGACCACGACCCCCGTCGCGGGTGGCGGCGGCGAGGCCCAGCCGCCGCTGGCCTCCACCGGCGCGTCGCCCGGTTGGCTGCTGCTGTCGGGCCTCGGCCTGGTCGGCGCGGGCGCCGTGGCGATGGTCCTGGTGCGCCGCAAGCGCGCCGCGTAGGACAAGCACTTCCGGCACGCCGACAGGGCGTTCCCAC
>NZ_JBHYHC010000172.1:0-17957 GCF_042738955.1 Umezawaea sp. NPDC059074 | reverse complement strand
GAGCCGCACCAGTGGGAGAGGCCGTGCGTCCACATAGGACGCACGGCCTCTTTCGCGTTCTCGGGTGGCGCTCGTGCACGACGCTGTTCGAGATCGAGTGGGGGCGCGACGGGTCACGGGCCTGCCGACGACGCCGAGCGTGGCTCGCCCGCGTCGCCGAGAACGGCTAGGCCACCGGCAGCGGCAGCACGTCGCCGGTGGCGGTGCGGAGGGCCTTGCGCATGGCCTCGCGGGGGGCGTCGTGGCCGGTGAACTGCTCGACCTGGCCGAAAGCCTGGTGCAGCAGCATGTCCAGGCCGGTGGCCATCGTGCGGCCCTGGTCGAGGACCGCGGTGCCCAGCGGGGTCGGCCACGGGTGGTAGATGACGTCGAGCAGGCACGGGGCCTTGGCCAGTGCCGCGGCCACCGGTTCGGTCGCCGACGGGGGGACCGTGCTGACCAGGACGTCGGACGACGTGGCCAGCGCGGCGAAGTCGGCGTCGGACCAGGCGACCACGGTCAGGCCGAGACCGAGGCGGGACGCGCAGGCGACGGCCTCGGCGGTGCGGGCCGGGTCGCGGACGACGAGGTCCACAGTGGACAGTCCCAGTGCGGCGAACGCGGCGAGGGCGGCGGTGGCCGTTCCGCCCGCGCCGAGCAGCAAACCCCTGTCACCGCTGGAGAAACCGCCCGCGAACCGCAGCGCGCCGACGACACCGTCCACGTCCGTGCAGTCCGCGCGCCAGCCGTCCGGCACGCGCAGCAGCGTGTTGGCCGCGCCGACGACGGCGGCCCGCTCGGTGACCGAGGTGGCCACCGCCAGCGCCGCGCGCTTGCCCGGCATCGTGACGGACAGACCGGTCCACGACTCGTCGAGGCCCGCGACCAGCGCGGGCACCCCGGCTTCGTCGCACTCGATCCGCGAGTACGTCCAGTCCAGCCCCAGCGCCTCGTAGGCGGCGTTGTGGAGCACGGGTGACAGGGAGTGCGACACCGGCGAACCGATGACGGCGGCGCGGGACGGCATGGGCTTAGAAGACGCCTTCCTCGATCGCCTTGGCGACGGCCTTGTCGTGCTCAGCGTTGGTCTCGTTGAAGCACGACGTGCCGTCCTTCTGGCACTTCACGAAGAACATCCACTTGCCCGGTTCGGGGTTGACCGCGGCTTGGACGGCTTCCCGGCCGGGCGAGCCGATGGGCGTCGGCGTCAGCCCCTTCGACTCGGTGGAATAGGTGTTGTACGGGCCCGCGGCATCGCGGTCCGCGTCGCTGGTCCTGATGTTCGGCTTGTCCAGCTTGTAGTTCACCGTCGAGTCCAACTGCAGGATCTGCTTGACGGCCAGGCGGTTGTAGATGACCCGTGCCACCTTGCCGAAGTCCTTGGTGAGGCCCTCCTTCTCCACCAGGGAGGCAATGGTCAGGAGCTCGTACGGCCGGAAACCGCTGCCCTTGCCGCCGGTCACGACGCCGTAGCTCTGCAGGCGGGTCACGGACGTCGTGATGACGCTGTTCAGCAGTTCCACAGCCGTCGCACCGGGCTTGAGCTGGTAGAGGCCGGGGGCGATGAGGCCTTCGAGGCGGTGCGCCTTCTCGGCCTTGTTCACGTCCGCCACAGCCCAGTCCGGCACGCCCAGGGCGACCGGGTCGGCGGTTTCCGCCGCCGTGCGCAACTCCTCGGGGGTGACGCACTTCTTCACGCCGTCGAGCTCGACGCAGCTCGCGTCGGACAGCATCGACAGGATGCCCTTGGTGACCTTGCCGTCACCACCGGTGATGTCGTGCAGGACGTTGCCGCCCTTGACCTCCAACGGCGTGATCTTGGTCTTCGGGTCGATCATCCGGCCGACCGCGGCCTCGCCAGACATCTTGGTCTTCATCAGGTAGAAGCCGGGTTGGATCGCGGTCACGCGGGCGTCGGTCTTGCCCGCCTCGGTGAACGCGCGGGCACTCGCCGTGACGCCCTGGTCCTTCAGCGTGGTCGCGATGGCCGAGACGGTGTCGCCGTCCTTGACCTCGACCACGACGTCCGTGTCCCCCGCGCCCGCGAAGTCCTCGAAGGAGCCGATGCCGCTCAACGTCTGGTAGCCGTAGTAGGCGCCCACACCGCCGAGGCCCAGCACCAGCGCCACCACGACCCACAGGATGGTCCTCTTGCGCCGCACCTTCGCGCGGCGGGCCGCGACGGCCGCCTTGCCCTTCGGACGCCGTTGCCGGTCGTCCGGGTGCACGTCAGGTTCGGTGAACAACCCGAGGTCGTCGCTCACGTGCTGTCCTTCGCTCCGGGGGCTCGATCCTCCTCAGCGGATCGGGCCACGAATCGCGCGCGTGCGTCGAGCCAGGACTGCAGGATCTCCACCGCAGCGGCCTGGTCTACAACGGCACGTTGTTTCTTGCCTCGTACGCCGCTCTGCGCCAGTACACGGCTCGCGACGACGGTCGTCAACCGTTCGTCGGTGAGCCGCACCGGAACCGGTGCGATCCGCTCGGCCAAGAGGGCAGCGTACGTGGACGCCGCCTCGGCCGCCGGTCCGTGCCGTCCGGCCAGGGTCCTGGGCAATCCGACCACGACTTCCACCACGTCGTGCTCGACGACGAGTCCGGCGAGTTCCGTCAGGTCCTTGCCGGTCTTTTCGTCACGTACCAGAGTAGCGAGTGGGGTCGCGAGGAACGGAGTCGGATCACTGATCGCGACGCCGACCCGAACGGACCCGACGTCGACGGCGAGCCGCCTTCCGCGGCCGGGATCGTCGACGCCGGGTCGATCGGGGCTGGTCAACGGGATTCGACCGCGCGATCGAGTTCGGTGCGCAGCGCCGTGATGGCCGCCGGGATGCCCGACGGGTCCGTGCCGCCGCCCTGGGCGAGGTCCGGCTTGCCGCCGCCTCGGCCGCCGAGGGCCGGGGCGAACGCGGGCACGAGCTTGCCCGCGGCGATGCCCAGGTCACGGGCGGCGGCCGTGGTCGCCACGACGAAGCTGGCCTTGGCGCCGTCCGGCGCGAACAGGGCCACCACGCCGGCGCGCGCGCCGAGGCGGTTGCGCACCTCGGAGCCCAGCGTGCGCAGGTCGGCCCCGGAGGTGCCCTCAGGCAGCGCGAGGGCGACCAGTGCCACCCCGCGGATGTCCAGGGCGCTGTCCGCGAACTGACCGGCGGAGGAGAGCAACTGGGCGCCGCGGAGGCGTTCCAGCTCCTTCTCGGCCACGCGCAGGCGCTCCACGAGCGCCTCGACCCGGCCGGGCACCTCGGCGTTCGGCACCTTCAGCAGGCCCGCGACGTTCTGCACCAGAGCGCGCTCCTGCGCCAGGAAGCGGAACGCCTCGATGCCGACGTAGGCCTCGATGCGGCGCACGCCGGAGCCGACGGAGGACTCGCCGAGCAGCGTGACCGGGCCGATCTGGGACGAGTGCTCGACGTGCGTGCCACCGCACAGCTCGCGCGACCAGGGGCCGCCGATCTCGACGACGCGGACGGACTCGTCGTAGGTCTCGCCGAACAGGGCGACCGCGCCGAGTTCCTGCGCGCCGTTCATGTCGGTGTAGACCACTCGGACCGGCAGGTCCTTGCGGACGGCCAGGTTCGAGACCTCTTCGATCTCGCTGCGGGTCTCGTCGGACAGACCGCCGGTCCACGCGAAGTCGAGCCGCAGGTAGCCGGGCTTGTTGTACGAACCGCTCTGCAACGCGGACGGGCCGAGCACCTGCCGCAGGGCGGCGTGCACGACGTGCGTGCCCGAGTGGCCCTGGCGGGCGCCCGTGCGCCACTCCTGGTCCACCCGCGCCTCGACGTGCTGGCCCTCGGCGATCTCGCCGCTGACCACGCGCACCTGGTGCACCCACAGCTTGCGGGCGACCTTCTGGACGTCCACGACCTCCAGCTCGGCGCCGTCGGCGACGATCACGCCCGCGTCGCTCTCCTGGCCGCCGGACTCGGCGTACAGGGGCGTGCGGTCGAGCACGACCTCGACGATCTCGCCCTCGCGGGCCGACTTCACGCGGGCGCCCTCGCGGACGATGCCGCGCACGGTCGCCTCGGCGGCGAGGTCGGTGTAGCCGACGAACTCCGTCGCGCCCAGGTCGAGCAGCTCGCGGTAGACCGTCTGGTCGCCGTGGCCGGTCTTCTTGCCCGCCGCGTCGGCCTTGGCGCGGGCGCGCTGCTCGGCCATCAGCTTGCGGAAGCCGTCCTCGTCCACGGTCAGGCCCGCTTCCGAGGCCATCTCCAGCGTGAGGTCGATCGGGAAGCCGTACGTGTCGTGCAGCTGGAACGCCTTGTCGCCCGGCAGGGTCGCGCGGCCGTCGGCCTTGATCGCGTCGGCGGCCGTCTCGAAGATCCGCGACCCGGCGGCGAGCGTCTGGAGGAACGTGTCCTCCTCGGCGCGCATGATCTGCTGGATGCGGGCGAAGTTCTCGACCAGCTCCGGGTAGGCCTGGCCCATCGTGTCGCGGACGACCTCGGCGAAGATCGGCAGCACCGGCTCGGACACGCCGAGCAGGCGCGAGGAGCGGACGATGCGGCGGAGCAGGCGGCGCAGCACGTAGCCGCGGGCCTCGTTGCCGGGGGTCACGCCGTCGCCGATCAGCAGGACGCTGCTGCGGGCGTGGTCCGCGATGACGCGGAACCGGACGTCGTCGACCTTGTCGGCCCCGTACTTGCGGCCGGACAGCTCCTCGGCCTTGCTGATGACCGCGCGGACGAGGTCGGTCTCGTAGACGTTGTCCACGCCCTGGAGCAGGAACGCCACGCGCTCGACGCCCATGCCGGTGTCGATGTTCTTCGCGGGCAGCTCGCCGAGGATCGGGTAGTCCTTCTTCGCCCCACCCGGTCCGCGCTCGTTCTGCATGAAGACCAGGTTCCAGATCTCCAGGTAGCGGTCCTCGTCGACGACGGGGCCACCCTCCTGGCCGAACTCGGGACCGCGGTCGTAGTAGATCTCCGAGCACGGGCCGCACGGGCCGGGAACGCCCATGGACCAGTAGTTGTCCTCGATGCCGCGGCGCTGGATGCGCTCCGGCGGCAGGCCCGCGACCTTCTGCCACAGGTCGAACGCCTCGTCGTCGTCGTGGTAGACGGTCGCCCACAGGCGCTCGGGGTCGAAGCCGTACCCGCCGTCGGCCTGGGACTTGGTGATCAGCTCCCAGGCGAGCCGGATGGCGTCTTCCTTGAAGTAGTCGCCGAACGAGAAGTTGCCCGCCATCTGGAAGAACGTCAGGTGCCGGGTCGTCTTGCCGACCTCTTCGATGTCACCGGTGCGCACGCACTTCTGGACGCTGGTGGCCCGCTTGTACGGCGCGGGGGCCTCGCCGAGGAAGTACGGCTTGAACGGCACCATGCCCGCGTTGACGAACAGCAGGTTGGGGTCGTCCAGCAGCAGCGAGGCGCTGGGCACGACGGTGTGGCCCGCGCGCTCGAAGTGCTCGCGGAAACGCTTGATGATCTCGTGGGTCTGCACGGCGATGTCCTTCAGGGGTATTGCGGTCGGAGGGGCGCGGGAAGGCGGACGGCGGAGTGGCTCAGCCGTCCGCCCGGCGCGCTCGCGCGCCGGAGGAGCGGCGGGCGGGCTCGGTCGAGTACCGGCCGGGGGTGTACCCGGTCTGGCGCTCCACCGTCTCCTTCAACTCGTCCTCGCGCTCGGCCATGCCCGCGCGCACCTCGGCCCCGAAGGAGCCCAGCGCCCCCGCGAGTTCGCGGAGACCGTTGCCGACGTTCTCGCCGATGCCCTGCGGGGTGACCTGGTGGGTCACCTGGCCGACCTTGCGGACGGCGAACACACCCGCGGCGGCTCCCGCGGCGAACCAGAACAACCTGCTCATCGCTTGCCTCCGCGCGGCCTGCGGCGGGCGTGCTTGTTGGGGGTCTCGGCGGCCTTGCGGCGCGCGCGGACGGCCTTGCTCACGCCGTAGGACAGCGCGGCGGCCTTCACCAGCGGACCGCCGAGCGTGGCGGTGAACAGCGAGGTGAGCGCGGAGACGTTGCCGGTGACCGCGCGGGCGTTGGCGGTGATGCCGTCGACGCGCTCCAACTGCGTGTTCACGTGGGTCAACGTCTGGTTGGCCTCGGTGAACAGCGGGTCGGTGTTCTCGTGCGCCTTGCGGATCGCGATCGTCGCCTCGTCCAACGTCTTGCCGAGCTTGAGCAGCGGAATCGCCAGCAGCAGCACGAGCAGCACGAATGCGCCTGCTGCTACCAGCGCGGCGATCTGCCCTGGCGACACGGATCCTCCTGGGGAATGCACGGAGTGGAAGGGCCCCAAGGTTAGCGTGCGTCCCCCGAATGGACCCGATTGGATCGCCGTTGCTCCGACTAGCGTGGTCACCGGCAGTGAAGTGATCGTCACAGCGGACTGGAGGCCCGGTGCGGCCGGTGACCAACCTGGACGACTACCGGGCCGTGTCGAGGCCTGGAGCGAACCTCCCGCCGGAGGACTCGGACCTGGTCGGGGTGCCCGCGCCCCCGGTGCCGTCGCTGGGCGGCGGGTGGTGCGCGAGAGCCGTGGACCCGGACTCGTTCGACCTCGAACTCGTGCACGGCTGGATGCAGTCGCCGCACGTGGCGGCGTTCTGGCAGCAGGCGTGGTCGCGCGAGCTGTGGGACGCCGAGCTGCGCGCCCAGCTCGCGGGCGTGCACTCGCTGCCGTGCCTGGTCGGCCGGGACGGGACGCCGATGCTGTACCTGGAGGTCTACCGCGCGGCCCGCGACCAGGTGGCCCGCTGCTACCGGGCGCGGCCGCACGACATCGGGCTGCACGTGGCCGTCGGCGACCTCGCGCTGACCGACCGCGGGCTGGTCCGGTCGGTGCTGCCGGTGCTGACCGAGGCGCTGTTCGACGCCGACCCGGCGTGCACCCGCGTGCTGCTGGAACCGGACGTGCGCAACAAGCGGGCCATCGCGTCGTTCCACGCCGGGGGGTTCGAGCCGGTCGGCGAGATCCTGCTGCCGGGCAAGGTGGCCCTCCTCATGATCCACTCTCGCTAGGGGGCCTCCTCAGCCACCAGGGGCCTCCCACTCCTGCCTGGTGAGCGCGTACTCGACCTCGCCGTGCTCGCTGCCGTCGATCGGGTGCGCCCAGTCGAGGTGGAAGATCCGGACTTGCTTCAGGCCTGCCTTCTCCATGACCCGCCTCGACCCGGTGTTCACCACCATCGTCTCGGCGTACACGCGGTCCAGTCCCTGCTCGGTGAACCCGCGGTGCACGAGCGCCTTCGCGCCCTCGGTCGCGTAGCCCCTCCCCCAGCAGGCGCGGGTGAGGCGGTAGCCGAGTTCGGCGTGGCCCGGCCGTTCGTCCGGGCGGACCAGGAGCGACAGCCAGCCGAGGAACGTGCCCGCCCGGTCCTCCGCGGCCAGGACCCCGAGTTCGGGGTGGTCGAGGTGCCGGCGCAGGAACTCCAGCACCTCGGCGCGTGGCGTGGGGACGCCGCCGGTGAGGTACCGCATCACGTCCGGGTCGCCGTTGAGCGCGACCAGGTCGTCGGCGTCGGACTCGGTGAAGCGGCGCAGCACCAGGCGTTCGGTCTCCAGGACCGCGTCAGCCACCGGCGGCCTCCCACTCCTGCCGGGTGAGCGCGTACTCCACGTCGCCGTGCTCTCTGCCCTCGATCGGGTACGGCCAGTCCTGGTGGAAGATCCGGATCTGGCGGAGGCCCGCCTTCTCCATGACCCGGCGGGAACCGGTGTTCACCACCATCGTCTCGGCGTAGACGCGCTCGACGCCGAACTCGCGGAAACCCTTGTCGATCAACGCCTTCGAACCCTCGGTGCCGTAGCCGAGACCCCACGCGGCCTTGACGAACCGGTAGCCCAGCTCGACGTGGCCCGGCGGGTCGTGGGGCTGCGGGCGGAAGTGGAACCAGCCGAGGAACGTTCCCGCGCGGTCCTCGGCGACCCAGAAGCCGAAGCCCGCGAACCGCTCGTAGTAGGCGAAGTACGCGGGCAGGTAGTCCTCGACTATCTCGGCGCGCGGGGTCGCGACGCCGCCGGTGATGTACCGCGTCACGTCAGGGTCGCCGTCGAGCGCGACGAGGTGGTCCGCGTCGGACTCGGTGAAGCGGCGCAGCACCAGGCGTTCGGTCTCCAGGAAGGTCGTCATGCCCGCGCCAGGGTGAGGTAGGCGAAGCCCAGGTAGCCGCGGTAGCCGTGCAGCCAGAGGTCGCGGTGGTCGTCCACGACCTTGCGGACGGCGGCGGCCTCGGGGTGGTCGGGGTGCTCCAGCAGCCAGCGCTCGCGGCTCGCGCACCAGCGGGACTCGAAGCTGTCCCACTCGTCCTGGTTGGCGGTGGCCAGCGACAGGAGCCGGAACCCCGAGGCCATCGCCAGGTCGACGAGTTCGCCGATCGTGCCGTAGTCGTCGGGTTTCGCGCCGAAGCGCTCCAGGAGGACGTCGCTCGGCGGCTTCTCCCAGAACGCGTCGCCGAGCAGGAGTTGCCCGCCGGGGCGGACGCGCTGGTGCATGGCCGCCAGGGTCTCGCGGGTGTGGCCCCAGGCGTGGCTGGAGCCGATGGACACGGCCACGTCGACCGGCTCGGACTCCCACGTCGTGAGGTCGGCCAACTCCAGCCGGACGTTCTTGCCGAGCCCGCGCGAGGTCGCGTTCGCCCGGCCCCTGGCGATGCCGGTCTCGTCGCCGTCCACGCCGACGGCCCGCGCCGTCGGCTCGTGCTCGACCATGCGCAGCAGCAGTTCCGCCCAGCCGCAGCCGTAGTCGACGATCCTCTGCTCGGCCAGCCGGAGGGTGCCGATCAGCTCGTAGGCGCGCGCGTCCGACATCGGGGCGTTGAAGTCGAGGAGGGCGTGGCCGTTCACGGGTGCGGGAGTCACGGGGCCACGGTGACACCGGTGTCCGGGAACGGCCACCGGATTTACTCCTCGCCGCGGACCACCCGGCGCAGCTTCGGCAGGCGTTCGGCCAGCACGCGCTCGGCTCCGCGCGGGGTCGGCTGGTAGTAGTCGCGGCCGACCAGGTCGTCCGGCGGGTACTGCTGGGTGAGGACGCCCTCGGCCACGTCGTGCGGGTACCGGTAGCCCTGCGCGTTGCCGAGCTTCGCCGCGCCCGCGTAGTGGCCGTCGCGCAGGTGCGGGGGCACCGCGCCCGTCGCGCCCTGCCGGACGTCCGCCATCGCCGCGCCGATCGCCGTCGTGACCGCGTTCGACTTGGGCGCGGTCGCGAGGTGGATCGCGGCCTGCGCGAGGTTGAGCGCGCACTCCGGCAGGCCGATCGTCTGCACCGCCGACTGGGCGGCCGTCGCGACGAGAAGCGCCATCGGGTCGGCCATGCCGATGTCCTCGCTGGCGTGGATCACCAGCCTGCGCGCGATGAACCGGGGGTCCTCGCCCGCCTCGATCATCCGGGCCAGGTAGTGCAGGGTCGCGTCGACGTCCGAGCCGCGGAGGGACTTGATGAACGCGCTGGTCACGTCGTAGTGCTGGTCGCCGTCGCGGTCGTAGCGCACGGCGGCCTTGTCGACCGTGGCCTCCAGCAGCGGCAGGTCCAGCACCCCGTCCTGCTCCTGCGACGCCGAGTCGGCGGCGGCTTCGAGTGCCGTCAACGCCCGCCGCGCGTCCCCGCCCGCGAGCCGCACCAGGTGGTCCTCGGCGTCCTGGGCGACGGTCACCTTGCCGCCCAGCCCGCGCTCGTCGGCGACCGCGCGGCGCACGAGCGTGCGCACGTCGTCGTCGGTCAGCGGCTTGAGCTGGAGCACCAGCGACCGCGACAGCAGCGGCGACACGACGGAGAAGTACGGGTTCTCGGTGGTCGCGGCCACCAGCAGCACGATCCGGTCCTCCACCGCCCCGAGCAGCGCGTCCTGCTGCGTCTTGGAGAACCGGTGCACCTCGTCGATGAACAGCACGGTCTGCTCGCCCGACCGCACCAACCGCCGCTTGGCGTCGTCGATGACCGTCCGCACCTCTTTCACGCCGGCGGACAACGCGGAGAGCGCGGCGAACCGCCGCCCGGTCGCCTGCGACACGAGCGTGGCCAACGTCGTCTTCCCGGTGCCGGGCGGCCCGTAGAGCATCACGGAAGCAGGCGACGACCCCTCGACCAGCCGCCGCAACGGAGCCCCGGCCCCGAGCAGGTGGTCCTGCCCCACGACCTCGTCCAACGACGCCGGCCGCATCCGCACCGCCAACGGCGCGTTGGCCGCGATCCGCGCCGCCCGCTCCTCCGGCGTAGCCCCGAACAAGCCCTCGTCGAACAGCCCTTCGTTCACGTGTTCGAACCTACCGGGCGGGTACGACACCGAGCGAAGTCACACGGTGGGTGGCGGACCGGACGCGGATGGTGTCGGCGTGGACCGGCCGACGGTGCACGACCCTCGACAGTGACGTCCTGAACCGGCCGTGACGTCGGGTGTTGTGCAAGAATCGTGTTCCGTGCCGTCATCTCCCGTTCACGCGCGCGCCGTGTTGCTCGCCGGTCCCTCCGGTTCGGGCAAGTCTCACCTCGCCGCCCACCTGGGCTGGCCCGTGCTGCGGCTGGACGACTTCTACCGCGATGCCGACGACCCGCTGCTCCCCCGGCTGCCCTCGGGGTTGGCCGACTGGGACGCGGAGGGCTCGTGGGACACCGGGGCGGCGTTGGCGGCGATCGTGCGGCTCGCCACGACCGGGACGGTGGAGGCGCCGACGTACTCGATCAGCGAGAGCCGGAAGACCGGGTGCCACACGGTGACCCTGGGAGACGCGCCCGCGTTCATCGCGGAAGGGCTGTTCGCCGACCGGCTCGTCGCCGGGTGTCGGGAGGCCGGGGTGTTGGTCGACGCGATCGTGTTGTGCCCCAACGCTTTCGTCACGTTCGTGCGGCGGTTCGTGCGGGACGTGGCCGAGGCCCGCAAGCCGGTGCCGGTGCTGCTGCGGCGCGGGGTGCGGTTGTGGCGGGAGCACGGGGACGTGGTGCGGCGGTGCGCGCGGGCCGGGATGCGGGTCGTGCGGCCGGGGCAGGCTCGGACGGAGCTGGCGGCGTTCGAGGTGCCGGTGTCGGTCTAGTCCGAGCAGGTGAAACGGCGAGGACCGCGGCGGCGATCATCCGGGGGAATCGTCCACTCCCCTTGTGAGGCACCCTGTGCGACCCCGGATCAGCCAGCAGGTCGGGTCCTTCTTCCGCTACGCGCTGCCCGAGGGCTGGGGGGTGCAGGAGAACTCGAACCTCATCTGCCTCAACTCGCCCGACCAGCAGGCGGCGATCATGATGGTGGGGCTGGTGGGGATGTTCCAGCCGTTCACGCCCGACCAGTTCCTCCAGTACGCGATGCAGATGCACGGGTTGCAGGTCACCGCGTTCCACTCCGGACAGCCGGTGCCGCCCCCTCCCGGCGTGACGGCGTCGGGGTTGTTCGACATCAGCTACGCGACCGGCGGGGTCCTGTGCCACGCGCTGGCGGTGTCGCACGTGACGCACGGGTACGGGCAGTGCAACGCCACCATGACGTTCGCCGCCGCCCAAGCGCCGTCGTGGCCCGCCTACCGCGACTGGCTGCCGGACGTGGCGGCGCAGGTGGCGCCCGCCGGGTCGCAGACGTTCATGGCGGGGGCGTTGGCGAGGCAGAACCTCGACAACTCGATCGCCCTCGGCGAGCGGTTCCGCGAGGTGAACGACCACGGGCAGCGGCAGTGGCAGGAGGTCGTGGACCAGCGGTGGGCGTCCGATGAACGGCGGAACTTCGAGTTCCGCGAGGCGCTCGGCAACGTCGACACGCGGGTCAACCCGTACGACAACCGGCCCGTCGAGCTGAGCACCCAGCACCGGTACTACTGGGTCAACCGGCAGGGCGAGATCCGCGGCACCAACGACCCCAACTACGACCCCCGTGTGGGCGGCACGGGCGACTGGACGGCGATGCCGCGCTACCAGGCCTGAACCGACCGGGCCGCCGAACCGAACGTTCTGCCATGACGGCTACGGCTACCAGCGCGAACGGTTCACCGGTGGCGGTGTGGCGTCCATCAGGTGGCGGTTGTTGCAGCAGTCTGGCCATAACGGGTGTGTGGCAACTACCGTGACCCGCGTGACCGAAACCATCGCAATGCACATGAGCGACGGCCTGCTGAACGCGCCGACCTCGCTCCTGTTCGTCGCGGTCGCGGTCGTCGGCGTCGGTGTCGCGCTGGCGAAGGCGCGCGGCGACCTGGACGACCGGACCGCCCCGATGGCGGGGCTGGTGGCGGCGTTCGTGTTCGCCACCCAGATGCTGAACTTCCCGGTGCTGCCGGGCGTGAGCGGGCACCTGCTGGGCGGCGCGCTGGCCGCCATCCTGGTCGGGCCGTGGGTCGGCGCGCTGTGCGTGACGATCGTGCTGGTGCTGCAATCCCTGCTGTTCGCGGACGGCGGGGTGACGGCGCTCGGCGCGAACGTGACCAACATGGCGCTGATCGGCACCGCGACCGGGTACCTGGTGGCCATGGCGCTGCGGCGGTTCGCGCGCCGGGGCAAGGGCGGGATCGCGGCGGTGGCGTTCGTGTCCGCGCTGGTGAACACCGTGGTCGCCTCCTGCGGGTTCGTGCTGGAGTACGCGATCGGCGGGCAGGGCGGCGTGTCGCTCGGGACGGTGGCCGCGGCGATCGTCGGGGTGCACGTGCTGATCGGCGTCGGCGAGGGCCTGATCACCGCGGCGACGGTCACGGCCGTTAGCGCGGTCCGACCGGACCTGGTGTACCTGCTGCGCGGGACCGAGCAGAAGTTGGAGTTGAGGGCGTGAAGCGGTTCTTCCTCGGGTTCGCGGTCGTCTCGCTCGTGCTGGCCGGGGTGGTGTCGTACTTCGCGAACTCCAACCCGGACGGCCTGGACCACGTGACGGAGGTCCACGGCATCGCGCAGCACGCGAAGGAGAGCCCGATGAGCGGCTCGCTGTTCGCGGACTACGCCGTGGGCGGCGACGACCGGTTCACCGGTGTCGCGGGCATCGTCGGCGTGGTCGTCACGCTGCTGCTCGCCGGCGGCCTGTTCTGGTTGCTGCGCAAGCGTTCCCCCCAGAAGCACTAGATGGGCGCGGGCCACGGCCACGGCGTGCTGCACCGGCCGGGCGACTCGCCGGTGCACCGGCTGCCGCCGCAGCTGAAGATCGTCGCGGCGTTCGTGGCCGTGCTGTGCGTCGTGGCGACGCCGCGCGAGGCGTTCTGGGCGTTCGGCGTCTACCTGCTGGCGATCGTGTCGGTGTGGTGGGTCGCGCGGGTGCCGGTGAGCTGGTTCGCGGCCCGGTCGCTGATCGAGCTGCCGTTCGTGGTGCTCGCGGTCCTGCTGCCCCTGGTCGGGCACGGCAGGCGGGTCGACTTCCTCGGCGTGGCGGTGTCCGTCGAGGGCGCGCTGGCCGGGTGGAACATCCTGGCCAAGGGCACGCTCGGCGTGCTGGTGTCGTTGACGCTGGCCGCGACGACCGCGCCGCACGACCTGCTGCTCGGGATGCAACGCCTGCGCACGCCGTCCGTGCTGATCACCATCGCGACGCTGATGCTGCGCTACGGCGAGGTCATCGTCGGCGAGGCGCAGCGGATGCGGATCGCCCGCATCTCCCGCGGCCACGACCCGCGCTTCCTCTGGCAGGTCGGCGCGACCGCGCGGGGCATCGGCAGCCTGTTCATCCGCTCCTACGAGCGCGGCGAGCGCGTGCACCTGGCGATGGTGTCGCGCGGGTGGAGTGGCACGATGCCGGAGATGACCGGGTCCAGCAGTCCGCAGCCAGTCCGCGTGGTCGAGCGGGAGACCGCCGCGCTGCTGGTCGAGCACCTGGCCTACGCGTACCCGGACGGCCACCAGGCGCTCTACGGCGTCAACCTGCGGGTCCAGCCCGGTGAGCGGGTCGCGCTGCTCGGCCCGAACGGCGCGGGCAAGACCACGCTCGTCATGCACCTCAACGGCGTGATCACCGGCGGTTCCGGCCGGATCGAGGTGGCCGGGCTGCCGGTCGACAAGGCGAACCTCAAGGAGATCCGCCGCCGGGTCGGCGTGGTGTTCCAGGACCCCGACGACCAGCTGTTCATGCCGACCGCCCGCCAGGACGTGGCGTTCGGGCCGGCGAACTTCGGCCTGCGCGGCGCGGACCTGGACGAGCGCGTCCGCAAGGCGCTCGACGCGGTCGGCATGGCCGATTTCGCCGACCGCTCCCCGCTGCACCTGTCCGGCGGCCAGCGCCGCCGGGTCGCGCTGGCGACCGTCCTGGCCTGCGACCCGGAGATCCTGGTGCTCGACGAGCCGTCCGCGAACCTCGAACCGGTGGCCCGCCGCGAACTCGCCGAGGTCCTGCTCGGGTTGAACCGGACGATGCTGATGGTCACGCACGACCTGCCGTACGCGTTGCAGCTGTGCACCCGGAGCGTGGTGATCGACGAGGGCGTCGTCGTGGCCGACGGCCCGACCCGCGAGATCCTCGCCGACACGGCGCTGCTCGCGGCGCACCGGCTGGAGCTGCCGTACGGGTTCCGGCTGGACTAGCCCCACCCTCGAATCCGGCACGAGAGTGCCATCCGCTCGACAGTGGATAATCGATCGTTGACAGTGCCCGCGCCGTGTTGTCCACTGGTCGCGATCGACGGCAGACCTCCGATGACTGCCGTGCTCGCCCTCTGTCAAGGGAGACAAGGTGCCACCCAGCAGCCACTCGCGCATCGCCGCACTCGCGGCGGCCACGGTCACCGTGGTCGGCCTGTCGACCGCCACGCCCGCCGTCGCCGCTCCCCCGACACCCCCCGGTGTCAGCACCGCGTGGCGGAACGGGGCGTTCCAGCTCGACCGCCACGCCGTCGTCAGCAGAGCGAACGTCGTGCTCGGCGGCCCCAACCTCGCCAACACCGAGTCCCTCCCCGTGGGCAACGGGTCGCTGGGCGCGGCGGTGTGGGCGGCGGGCGGGTTCACCGCGCAGCTCAACCGCGTCGACACCTTCCCGGACCGCAAGTCCCCCGGCCAGGTCACGATCCCCGGCCTCGCCAAGCTGGTCAACGCCCCCGACTTCGCCGCCCACCTCGACCTGTACGACGGCGTGCTCACCGAGACCGGCGGCGGCCTCACGGCCCGCGTCTACGTACGCGCGGACACCGACCAGCTCGTCGTCGACGTCACCGGGGCCGACCCGAACGCCGTCCAGACCGCGCAGGGGTTCCTGTGGTCCGGGCGGTCGCCGCAGGCCCAGGCGTCCGGCTCGATCGGCACGCTCGCCGAGACCTGGGTGGACGGCCCGCCCGCGGGTGGGGGCAAGACGTTCGGCAGCCTGCTCGCCCTCACGGCGGGCGGCCGGGACGTCACCTCCTCCGTCGTGGACGCCCAGAAGGTGCAGGTCTCGTTCAAGCCCAACGCCGACGGCGCGTTCCGCGTGGTCGTCGGCTCGCCGAAGTGGACCGGCGGGGACGCGGCGAAAACCGCGAAGAAGCTGCTCAACAACGCCGCCTCGACCGGTGACGCGGACAAGGCGCACCTCAAGTGGTGGCACGACTTCTGGGCGAAGGCCGATCCGATGAGGATCGAGTCCTCCGACGGCTCAGGGCAATACCTGGAGGCGCTGCGGACGATCTACCTCTACCAGGAGGCCAGCCTCAACCGCGGCGCGTACCCCGGTACGCAGGCGGGCGTCGCCAACCTGTTCTCCTTCTCCCAGGACCGGCAGGACTGGGTGCCCGCCGACTACTGGTTCTGGAACCTGCGGATGCAGATCGCGGCCAACCTCAGCTCGGGCGTGCCGGACCTGAACACGGCGTTCTTCGACCTCTACACCTCCAACCTCTCGGCCATCGAGGCGTGGACGAAGGCGAAGGTGCCGGGCTCCGCGGGCGCGTGCGTGCCGGAGACCATGCGGTTCGACGGCACCGGCTACTACACCGGCGCCAACCCCGAGGAGAACGCCTCGTGCGACGCCCTCGTCGCGCCGACGTACAACTCGCTGACCTACACCACCGGCGCCGAGGTCAGCCTGTGGCTCTGGCAGGCCTACCAGCACAACGGCGACACCGCGTTCCTGCTCAAGGGCTACCCGCTGATGAAGTCCGCCGCGCGGTTCCTGCTGTCCATCGCGAAGGTCGGCCCGGACGGCCTGCTGCACTCCACCTCCAACGCCCACGAGACGCAGTGGAACGTGACCGACCCGGTCACGAACGTCGCCGCCATGCAGGCGTTGTTCCCGGTCGTGGCCTCGGCGGCCGAGGCGCTGCACACCGACGCCGACTTCGCGCGGCAGCTCCGGACCGCGGCGACGAAGGTCCCGCCGCTGCCCCGCACCGACGCCGCCACGCACTCGCAGGTGCTGACCCCCGCCGACGACGCCGCGGGCCAGGACGTGATCGCCTACTCCACGCAGCCCGCGGCCCCGCTGAACAACGGTGAGAACCTCGACCTGGAGCCGAGCTACGCGTACGGCCTGATCGGCGACGACTCCGGCCCGCTCACCGCGCTCGCCAAGCGTAGCTACGACGCGCGCCGGTTCCGGATCGCCGCGGAGTGGAACTACGACGGGCTGTCCGCCGCCCGGCTCGGCCTCGCGAGCGAGGTCAAGACGAACCTCGTCGAGACCACCAAGAAGTACCAGGTGTTCCCGTCCGGCATGGGGAACCTGTTCGGCTCCGCGGGCGCGAACCCGTACAACGAGGAGACCGGCATCGTCGCCGCGAACCTGAACGAGGCGCTGGTCCAGGACTACGACGGGCTGCTGCGGATCGCTCCCGCGTGGCCGTCGGACTGGAACGTCGACGGCACGGTCTCCGTGCGGCACAACAGCAAGGTCGACGTGCAGGTGCGCGCCGGCGTGCCGGTGACGGTGGTGCTGGAGGCGGGCGACAACGCCCCGGTCAAGGTGCGCAACCCGTGGCCGGGCCAGTCGATCAAGGTGGTCGACGCCGACACCGGGCGGACGGTCGTCGCGCCGACGACCGCCGGGCAGATCACCGTGAACACCACGTGCGGGCACAAGTACCTGATCGAGAAGTCGGACGCGCCCTTCACGGCGCTGCCGTTCGCGGCGGTCACCGGCACGGCGGCGACCTCGGCCAAGCACTTCGGGCCCGTGAAGATCGGTCTGGACAAGCCGGTGCTGGCGAACTCGCTGGCCGAGACGTTCAACAACGTGGCCGTGACCGCGGACGACAACACCGGCCCCGGCAACATCGACGGCGGCGGGGCCAGCATGTCGGCGACCGCGTTGGCGAACGTCGGCGTGACCGCGGGTGGTCAGGTCAGCCACGGCGGCCTGACCTTCACCTGGCCGTCCCAGTCGGGCTCCGGCACGCCGGACAACACGGTCGCCAACAGCCAGTCGATCGTGCTCGGCGGCAGCGGGGACACCCTGGGCTTCCTGGTGACCGCGGCCTACGGCACGGCGGGCGGCACCGGCACGGTCGTCTACACCGACGGCACCACGCAGGAGTTCACCCTGACCAGTCCCGACTGGTTCGGCGGCTCCGGTGACGTGGCGTTCCAGGCGGCCTACCAGAACCGGCAGGGCAACACGACGTACCAGGGCATCGCGGACGTGTACTTCGTGAGCGTGCCGTTGCAGGCGGGCAAGACCACCTCAAGGGTCCGGCTCCCGGCGGGCAGCGCCGCCGCCACCGCGGGCACGCCGTCGCTGCACGTGTTCGCGATGGCCCGCGGCTGACGCGCGCCCGGCGCGGGACGGTCAGTCCCGCGCCAGGTGCCGCCGCAGGGTGTGGTGGCCGAACGCGTAGCCGTCCGGGCCGATCCGCAGCACCCCGTCGGCGACGAAGTCGGCCAGGTCCGCGGGCAGGAGCCCCGCGCGGGTCACGGTCCGCACCGCGACCCGGTGGCTCCACCAGCCGTGCAGGGACACGGCGAACGCGGCGAGCCACACCCCCGCCGTGGTGGACAGCATCAGGTGGTGGACGTACGGGGTCAGGGTCCGGTCCTCGTACAGCAGCACGGCGAACGCGAGTCCCAGTGCCGCGGCCAGGCCGATCAGCCCCGCCGTGACGCGGACGAGCAGGGTCCGGCGGGACGCGGTCGGGCGGTGCCGGGCGGCGGGCGCGCGGTGCGGCAGGGGGAACACCCCCACCCCC
>NZ_JBHYHC010000171.1:0-18042 GCF_042738955.1 Umezawaea sp. NPDC059074 | reverse complement strand
GGGCGGTCCACCCGGGGAGCGCCCGCCCGCCCGCGCACCGGCACCGTAGGCTGACCAGCCATGTCGAAGCGGCGCAGACTCGGGGTCATGGGCGGAACCTTCGACCCGGTGCACCACGGCCACCTCGTGGCGGCCAGCGAGGTGCAGGCCAGGTTCGACCTCGACGAGGTCATCTTCGTCCCCACCGGCGAGCCGTGGCAGAAGACGTCCCGCGTGGTCAGCAAGGCCGAGGACCGCTACCTGATGACGGTCATCGCCACCGCGTCGAACCCGCGGTTCTCCGTCAGCCGGGTCGACATCGACCGCGACGGGCCCACGTACACGGTCGACACGCTCACCGACCTCAAGGCCGCCCACCCCGACGCCGACCTGTTCTTCATCACCGGCGCGGACGCCCTGGAGCAGATCGTGTCGTGGCGCCGCGCGGCCGACGTGGTCCACCTCGCGCACTTCATCGGCGTCACCCGACCGGGCTACGAGCTCAACGGCCAGCACCTGCCGGAGGGGTCCGTCTCCCTCGTGGAAGTGCCCGCGATGGCCATCTCGTCGACCGCCTGCCGGGCTCGCACGGCCTCCGGACTGCCCGTCTGGTACCTCGTCCCGGACGGTGTCGTGCAGTACATCTCCAAGCGCTCGCTCTACTCGGTGCCGGACTAGGTCCGCTCGCCGGTACCCTCATTAACTCGTGCGGGCGTATCCGCGCGCATCGAAGTGATGTACGACCCGGATCCTCGGGTCGCTGGTGAGGAGAGATGTGGCAGCCACCGACGAGGCACGACGGTTGGCGCTGGTCGCCGCTAGCGCGGCGGACGAGAAGAAGGCGCACGATGTGATCGTGCTCGACGTGTCCGACCAGCTCGTGATCACGGACTGCTTCGTGATCGCCTCCGCTCCCAACGAGCGGCTGGTCAGCGCGATCGTGGACAACATCGAAGACAAGATGCGGGAAGCGGGCCGCAAGCCGGTGCGCCGTGAGGGCGCCCGCGAGGGCCGTTGGGTGCTGCTGGACTTCGTCGACGTGGTGGTGCACGTGCAGCACGTCGAGGAGCGCAGCTTCTACGGTCTCGAGCGGCTGTGGAAGGACTGCCCGCAGATCGAGTTCGAGGGAACGGCGGACGCTCCCGCAGAGGACCAGACGGCGGAGGCGTGAGCACCAGATGACCTTGAACCGGCTCGTGCTGTGGCGGCACGGTGAGACGGACTACAACGCCACGGGACGCTGGCAGGGCCACCTCGACTCGGCGCTGACCGAGACGGGGTGGAACCAGGCCAGGTTCGCGGTGCCCGTGCTCACCAAGTTCGCACCCGAGCTGGTGGTCGCGTCGGATCTGCGGCGGGCGACGAACACGGCGACGGTGTTCACCGACGCCGTCGGCATCCCGCTGCGGATCGACGAACGCCTCCGCGAGACGAACCTGGGCAAGTGGCAGGGGCTGACCAACGCCGAGGTCGAGGCCGAGTGGCCGGGCATGATCGACCAGTGGCGGGCCGACCCGACGGTCGCGCCACCGGACGGCGAGAGCCGGATCGAGGTCGCGGACCGGGCCGTCGAGGTCGTGCAGGACGTGGACCGCGAGTTCGACGGGACCGTCATGCTCTGCGCGCACGGCGGCCTGATCTCGGCGTTGACCGGCAAGCTGCTGAACCTGCCCATCGAGTCGTGGGGGCAGCTCGGCGGCATCGGCAACTGCCACTGGACGGTGTTCACCCGCCGCCCGGACGGTGACGGGCGCTGGCGCCTGTCGTCGTACAACGCCGGGTCCACTCGTTGAGGCTGCTGGTCCTCGCGGACTCGCTGGCGTTCCACGGTCCCGACGGTCCGCTGCCCGCTGACTACCCCGGTCTGTGGCCGAACGTCGCCGCCAAGGCACTGGGCGGTCACGCGGAACTCGCCGCGGGCTTCGGGTGGACGGCCCGCGACGCCTGGTGGTCGCTGACCGGCGACCCCAGGGTGTGGTCGCTGCTGCCCCGCACGGACGTGCTCGTGCTCGCCGTGGGGCACATGGACACGCTGCCCTCGCCCCTGCCGACGTACCTGCGGCAGGGGCTGAGGTACCTGCGGCCCGACGGTCTGCGCCGGTGGGCCCGCACGGGGTACAAGGCCGCTCAACCCGCGCTGTCGCGGCTCCTGGGCGGCCGCCCGGTCGCGTTGCCGCCGCACCTGACCGTCCGCTACCTGGACGACTCGGTGCGCGCCGTGCACGCGCTGGAACCGGGGATCAAGCCGATCGGGATGGTGCCGTCCGTGCACCGGTCGGCCGCCTACGGGCGCGTGCACACCGGACGGCCCGCAGCGGAACGCGCCGTGCGCGCGTGGAGCGGGCGGACGGGCGTGCCGCTGCTGGACGTGGCCGCGGTCGTCGGCGATCACGTGCGGTCAGGGCGCGGTAACCCGGACGGCATGCACTGGGGCTGGGAAGGTCACGACCTGATGGGTTCCGCGATGGCGGATCTCATCAGGTCCGTGGCGGTGAGCCACTCGACCGGGTGAGAGCCGTAATGTCCGGACCCGTGTCCACCACCGTTGTCACCGACTCCACGGCGTACCTGCCGGAGGGGTTCGCCGACCGCCACCACATCCGCGTGGTGCCGCTGCACGTGGCGGTGGACGGCCGCAGCCGGTTGGACGGGGTCGACTTCGGCCCGGCCGAACTCGCCACCGCCCTCGGCGAGCACCGCCGCGTGACCACGTCCCGGCCTACGCCGGGCGAGTTGGCCGAGGTGTACCGGTCCGTGCTGGACGGCGGGGCGACGTCGGTGGTGTCCGTGCACCTGTCCCGCGAGCTGTCGGGCACCTGGGAGGCCGCGCGGCTGGCCGCCGAGGAGGTGGATCCCCAGAGGATTCGCGTCGTCGACTCGCGCGCCACCGGGATGGGGCTCGGGTTCGCCGTGCTGTCCGCCTGCGCGGCGTCCGCGGCAGGGGAGTCCGCGTCCGCTGTGGAAGCGGCGGCGACGAGTGCGGCCAAACGTTTGCGCGCGTACTTCTGCGTCGAAACCCTGGAGCACCTCCGGCGGGGTGGGCGGATCACCAACACCGCCGCGCTCGTCGGCACCGCGCTGGCGGTGAAACCCGTGCTGCACGTGGAGGACGGGCGGATCGTGCCGCTGGAGAAGGTGCGCACGATGAGCCGCGCGATCAGCAGGCTCGTCGACCTGGCCGCGTTGGCGGCGGGCCACGGGCCGGTCGGCTTGGCCGTGCACCACCTGGCCGCTCCCGAGCGCGCGGCCGAGCTGGCGACCAGGTTGGACGAACGCATCACCGGCTCGTCGGGCTGCTTGATCTCCGAGGTGGGGGCCGTGATCGGCGCTCACACGGGTCCCGGCGTCCTCGGTGTCGTGGTGCTGCCGGGCGACGTCTGACCGTCCGGAGTAGACGGAGGGGCGCGGCATGATGTCATGCGCCACCGACAAAACCCGTTTCAAGATCCGAAGTTGTCCACAACCCCACCAGTTGTCCACAGTTCGACAATTCCCTCTTCGCCCCGGCGGCGGCCCGCCCTAGCGTCGAATGCATGTTCGACCACCGCTCCACTCCCGAAGCCTCCCGAGTCCGCCTCGAAGCACTGGCGGCCCGAGCCGCCGCCGACCCGTCGCCGCCGACGGTCGTGTTCACCAGTTCCGACGGCGCGACCGATCCGCCGCCACGATTCCGCTGGGCCCGCCGCAAGGCGGACAGACTGGTGGAGCGCTGGCTGCCCGATGCCGCGCCACCGCGCAAACGCCGTGCCCTCTACGCCTCCGTGGCGGCCACCGCGGGCGTGGCAGTCCTCGTGGCCGTCTGGTGGCGTTCCCCGACCCCGGAGACGCCCCCGAACCTGCCCGTCGCCGTAGCGGCCATCACCTCGAACCCACCCGAGCCGCTGGTCGTCAACGTCGTGGGCGAGGTCCCCACTCCCGGTCTGGTGACCGTTCCGAGCGGCTCCCGCGTGGCCGACGCGATCACCGCCGCGGGCGGCATCAACCCCGGAATCCGACCGCAGGGCCTCAACCTGGCCCGCAAACTCGTCGACGGCGAACAGGTGTCCGTCGGCACCGCCCCCGTGCCCGCACCCGCCGAACCGACGTCCGACGAGAAGCTCGACCTGAACACCGCCACCAAGGACCAACTCGACGGCCTGCCCGGCGTGGGTCCCGTGACCGCGCAACGAATCCTCGACCGCCGCACCAAACGCGGCCCCTTCACGACCCTCGACCAACTCCGCGAGATCGAGGGCATCGGCGACAACCGCTTGGTCAAACTCCGAGAGCTGGTGCGGATATGACCACTCGTGCTGCTCCGACAGTTACCCAGTCCACATCGGACCCACGTCGAGGGGATCGCCCACTCCCCGCCTGCGGTTCTCACGGCGCGGTTCCCCCGCGCCAGTCCGTCGTCAGCGCTGCGCTGGCGGTCAGCCCACGTTCCGCCGGTGTCGTTTCGCCCCGCCTGAACCGACTCGAGGAGACCCGATCGCTGGAGCAGATCATCCGCAACTGGCGCATCCTCGACCGCGACCACTGGACACCCACCATCCGGACCGCCACCCGCCCGGCGATCCACGAGCCCCGCCTCCAGCAACCGCCCGCCCCCGCGATCACGCCACCGCCCATCGATGTCCCTCCCGTCCCCGCGCCCCGTCGATCCACGGCTGTCACTCCCATCCCGGTGATGACGTGAACCCCCGTTTCCACCTGGTCCCCGCAGCCCTCGCGGTCTGGGCGGTGGCGCTCGGCGGACTGCTCTGGAGTTGGCCGATCGCCGTCCTCGCCGGTGCGATCGCCTGCTTGGCGGGAGCGGTTGCCCTGAACCGCGGTTGGGGTGCACGACCGTGTGCCCTGGCCCTGGTCATAGCTGCCCCGATCGCCGCTCTCTCGATCGGCGTGCGGGTCCACGAGTCCGCGGTCCACCCCGCCCGCTCCGCCGCCGCGCACGGTGAACACGTGGTCCTCCGTGCCGAACTGTCGACCCGGCCACGAGGCCTGCGCACCGAAGGGTTCGCCGCTCGCCCCAGCGGCGTCGACTCGGTGGTCGTCCAAGCCGACATCACCTGGTTCCAGGTAGCCGGCCACACCTACGACCAAGGAGGTGCAGTGCTCCTCGTGGCTCCCGCCAAGGGCTGGCGTGATCTTCTGCCAGGCCAGCACGTCACCGCGCGCGGAGTCCTGGCTCCGCCCAGGTCAGGTGAGTTGACCGTGGCCGTCCTCCGCGTTCGTGGTCCGCCCCAGGACACCGACCGGGCTCCCGTGTGGCAGCGGGCCGCGGAGACCCTGCGTGCCGGACTTCGCGGAGCGAGCACCACGCTGGACCCGGAGCCCGCGGGCCTGCTGCCCGCTCTGGTGGTCGGTGACACCGCCGAACTGTCCCCGAGAGTCGTGGAGGAGTTCCGCACGTCGGGACTCGCCCACCTCCTGGCCGTCAGCGGCGCGAACCTCGCGATCCTCTGCGGTGCGGTCCTGTTGCTGCTGCGGGCCTTCCGCGTCGGACCACGGGGGTGCGCGGCAGGTGCGGCGATCGCCTTGGTGGGGTTCGTGCTCTTGGCCGGTCCGGAGCCGAGTGTGCTGCGGGCGGCCGTGATGGGCTCGGTGGCGTTGCTGGCGCTGGTGCTCGGCCGGGAACGGTCGGCGTTGCCCGCCTTGGCGACGTCGGTGGTCGTGCTGGTCCTGTACGACCCGTCGTTGGGTACGGATCCCGGTTTCGCGTTGTCGGTCGTGGCCACGGCGGCGCTGGTCCTCCTCGCTCCGAGGTGGGCTGCGGTGATGCGGGATCGAGGCGTGCCGATCGGTCTCGCGGAAGCGCTCGCGGTGCCGTTGGCGGCGAGTCTCGTCACGGCTCCGCTGGTGGCGGGGATCTCGGGGCGGATCAGCCTGGTCGCGGTGCCCGCCAACCTGCTGGTCGCTCCGGTCGTCGCGCCCGCGACGGTGCTGGGTGTCCTGGCCGCGGTGGTCGCGCCGCTGCACCAAGGGGCGGCACGAGTGCTGGTCGAGGTGGCGGGCCCGGAGGCGAGTTGGCTGATCACGGTCGGCCGTCGAGCGTCGGAGGTGCCCGCTGCCTCTGTCGGGTGGCTGAACGGCTGGCTGGGTGCCGTGCTCTTGGCGGTGGTCTTGCTGGTCGCGTACGGGCTGCTCAAGGCACGGCGGACGCGCGTGCTGCTGGCCGCCGCTCTGGTGGGGGCGGTGCTGGTGCTGGTCCCGACCAGCGTCGTGACACCGGGCTGGCCGCCGACCGGGTGGTCGGTGGTCGCGTGCGATGTCGGCCAGGGGGACGCCGTGGTGCTCGCTACGTCCGAGCCGGGCAGAGCCGTGCTGGTCGACACCGGGCCTGATCCGGGGCCGATCGCGTCGTGCTTGCGGCGCTTGGGCGTTCGGCGGATTCCGCTGCTGGTGCTCAGCCACCTGCACGCGGACCACATCGGTGGGCTGACCGCCGTGCTCGCCGATCGCAGTGTGGGAGCGGTGGCCATCGGGTCGTCGCACGAACCGAGTTGGGCGTGGGAGGAGGTGCGCCGCCAAGCGCGAGCGGCGGACGTGGAACTGGTCGAGTTGACCGCGGGGCAACGGTTGGAGTGGCCGGGGCTCGTGGTGGAAGTGCTGGGGCCCAGGGGAAAGCTCGTCGCCACCGAGGACGCCAACACGGCGATCAACGACTCGTCGTTGGTGCTGCGCGCCCACACGGCGGCGGGGCGGGTGCTGATGACCGGTGACATCGAGCTGGCGGGTCAGTCGGACCTGCTCGGCGGTCATGTCGACGTGACCGCCGAAGTATTGAAGGTGCCGCACCACGGATCCCGGTTCTCCGCACCGGAATTCCTGGCCGCGGTCCGCCCGAGGATCGCCTTGGTGAGCGTCGGCGAGGGCAACAGGTACGGCCATCCCAACGGTCTCGTGCTCGACGCGCTCGCCGGCCGTGGGGCGATGGTGCTGCGCACGGATCGAGATGGCGACACCGCGGTGCTCGGTGGGGAAGCCGGGCCGCGGGTCGTCCGACGCAAGAAGTGAGAGGAGAAGGACGATGAACGAAACCTGGATCAGACTGCGCGTCGGCTGGACCCCGCAGGGCGGCCGGTCCGCGCTCAGCTGGGTGCTCTGGCAGCCCGGCTACGTCCCGACGCCCTGGCCGACCGCGGAGCTGAAACCCGCGTTCACCTACTACGCGTGCGAGGACTTACGGGGAGGCGGCCGTGGAGTCGTCGCCCGTGCCACGGTCACCGCGGTGCTGGCCCCGACCGAGGTGTCCTCACCCGACGCCGCCCACCAACTGGTCGCCGAGAACCTCTTCGACGACACCCTGTCGATCGACGACCTCCCCTGGCACACCAACGCCTACAACCGATCCAAGGCAGGAGCGCCCTGGCCGCAACGCATCACCGCTTGGCGAACCGCGACCGAATCCGTGGGCCCTCACCTGCTGCCGGAGTTGGTGCGCTTTCCCCGCACCGGCTGGCTGCGCAGCGACAAGCTGGGCCTGTGACCGCCGAGGTCCCCGAGCCGCGGGGACGACATCCACCGCCTGCCGTCATCCGCTGAGCGGCCGCCTTCCCACTCTCGAAGGTTGAGCGGTCAGCACCGGCATCCCGCACGTCGACCAGTTTCCGGAGCTGGTCGACCGGTCGACCTCCGGGTGGCTCCTTGCCAACCGAGACGCCGTGGCCTGATCGAGACAGGTCTAGACCATATTTGTTAAGAATCCTTGTCAATGGCGCGCGCGAGCCCTTACTGTCCGCGACACACCAGTGACTTGGAGGCATCAAGTGCGTCGTCGGAGTGGTGGGCCCCCGCGGAAAACGGTCGTTGCGGTTGTGGCGAGTGTCCTGGTCCTGGGTGGTGTGCACGCCGCCGAGGCCGTGCCGAGACAGGTGCCGGACGTGCCGTCCGGCAAGAGTGGCGAGTCCGTGACGCTGCTGACCGGGGACCGGGTGTTCCCCGGTTCGCGAGGGGCGGCGGGGTACCTGGTGCCCGGACCCGGTCGGGAGGGGATGACCTTCTCGACGTTCGAGTCGCAGGGGCACAGCTATGTGGTGCCCGCGGACGCGGAACCGTTGCTGGCCAAGGGAGTGCTGGACCAGCGACTATTCGACGTCACCGAGTTGCTGGCCGCGGGATACGGCGACGCGGAGCGCGACACGGTGCCGTTGATCGTCACCTACCTGCCGGGGCAGCGGCCCGCGGTGGCGGCTTCGGGCACGACCGTGACGGTGGACCTGCCGAGCGTCGACGGGGTCGCGGTCAACGCTTCGAAGTCGGCGTCCGGGGTGTGGAAGGGGCTCACCGGGGTCAGCGCGTTGGCGGGCGCGGGGATCAAGAAGGTGTGGTTGGACGGGGTGCGGACCGCCTCGTTGGACCACAGCGTGCCGCAGATCGGCGCGCCCGCGGCGTGGCAGGCCGGGTACACGGGCGAGGGTGTGACGGTCGCGGTGCTGGACACCGGGGTCGACCAGACACATCCCGACCTGGCGGACCGGGAGGTGGGGGAGAGGAACTTCTCGACCTCGAAGGACTCCGTCGACCACTACGGGCACGGCACGCACGTCGCGTCCATCATCGCGGGCACCGGGGCGAAGTCCGGTGGGAAGTACAAGGGGGTGGCTTACGGGGCGCGGATCCTCGACGTGAAGGTGCTCAACGACTCCGGCAGCGGTGCGGACTCGTCGATCATCGCGGGGATGCAGTGGGCGGCGGAGCAGGGTGTCGACGTCGCGAACATGAGTCTCGGCGGGTACGACAGTCCCGGCGTGGATCCGCTGGAGGAGGCGGTGAACACGCTGTCGACGCGGTACGGCACGTTGTTCGTGATCGCTGCGGGCAACTCCGGGCCGGGGGCGAGCACCATCGGGTCGCCGGGCAGCGCGGACGAGGCGTTGACCGTGGGCGCGGTGGACCGGGACAACCGGATCGCGGACTTCTCCAGCCGCGGGCCGGTCGTGGGTGGCGGGGTGATCAAGCCCGACATCACCGCGCCGGGGGTGGACATCGTGGCGGCGCGGCACGCCGATGGGCGGATCGGGCCACCGGTCGTGGACGGCTACACGTCGCTGTCCGGGACGTCGATGGCGACCCCGCACGTGGCCGGTGCGGCGGCGTTGCTGGTGCAGCAGCACCCGGAGTTGACGCGTGAGCAGCTGAAGGCGCGGCTCATCGCGTCGGCGGCGCCGACCGCCGGGCTGACGCCGTTCCAGCAGGGGGCCGGGCGAGTGGACTCGGCTCGGGTGATGGGTCAGATGGTCACGAGCGTGCCGAGCAGTGTGACGTTCGGGGCGCAGCAGTGGCCGCACGTCGGTGAACCCGCGATCACGAAGGAGGTGAGCTACGCCAACGACAGCGCCGTGCCGGTGACGCTGGACCTGCGGGTCGACGCGGCGACGCCGGACGGGACGACCGCGCCCGCGGGGCTGTTCACCGTGACGCCCGCTCAGCTCACCGTGCCCGCGGGGAGCAAGGCGACCGCGACGGTCACGGCCGACGTGGCCAAGGCGCCCGCCGGTGGGCAGTTCGGTGGTGCGCTGACCGCCTCGGCGAGTGGGGTGACCGTGCGGACCGCGGTGGTGGTCGACCTGGAGCCGGAGAGCTACGACCTGGTGGTCAACGGGATCGAGAGGTCAGGTGAGGGGGCGAAGTACGTCAACGCGTCGTTGGTGGACCTGGAGACGGGTGCGCTGCTGTTCCTCGACAAGGACGCCGACGGTCGGTTGCGGCGGCGGGTGCCGATCGGCGAGTACCTGCTGTTCGGGTCCGTGCAGGGGTCCGGGGCGCAGTACACGCACGACTCGTTCAGCTACCCGAAGCTGACGGTTCGCGGGCCCACGGCGATCGACTTGGACGCGCGGGTGGCGAAGCCGATCGTGCTGACGCTGCCGGATCCGACGGCGCGGTTGTCGTTGCTGGAGACCGGGGTTCAGCGGGTCTACCGGTCCAAGAGCGGGCCGAAGACGTACCAGATCGGTGGGTTCTCGTTCGGTGGTGACCTGTCGCACGTCGGTCTGGCGCACCTCGGGCCGGAGGCCGCGCCGAACGAGGTGCTCGGCAAGCTCAGCACGAGCTGGATCGCGAACGGGGGCAACGACTTCTACGGGTTGGCCTGGTACCTGAAGGGGCGGACGCACACCGGGTTGACCGAGGTGATCCGGAAGGCGGACCTGGCGACCGTTCGGGTCGACGTCGGGGCTCCTCAGCCGGGGGAGTCCGTGACGATCGGCAACGCCTCGTCGCCGCACGGGCAGGGTGAGTGGGGGTGGGGTGCGATCGAGTCGTTCACCGCGCCCGGAGTGCGCACCGAGTACTACGGAGGGGAGAACGCGGACTGGGCTCGGCGGATGAACGTGCAGAGCCCGGAGGGGTACCGGGGTGGGCTGGACGGGCCGCCGAAGTCGTACGCGCCGCGCAAGGCGTACGAGGAATCCTTCTACCACGCCGTTTTCGGGCCGTCGTTGACGGACAACCGGGGTCGGCCGTGGCTGTACCGCGACGGTGAGGAGTTGGCCGCGGATCTGCGGCTGTTCGGTGACTCCGCGGGCAACGCCGGGCGGGCGGCTCCGGTGGTGGGGTCGACGAAGGTCTACCGGAACGGGGAGTTGTTGGCCGAGAACGACGACGGTGGGTACGGGCGGTTCGAGTTGCCCGACGGGGTGGCCGACTACCGGCTCACGGCGGACGCGGCGCGGAGCACGTCGCCGTTCAGCACCAGGGTGTCCGTGGCGTGGACGTTCCGGTCGGACCGGACCGCGAAGGTCACGGCGCTGCCGATCTCGGTGATCCGGTACGCGCCGAAGCTCGACGCGGCCGGGACGGCGCCTGCCGGGAAGTCGTTCGTGGTGCCGGTGTCGGTGCAGGACCAAGCCGGGGTGGCGCGGTCGCGGTCGAAGATCACGTCGGCCGAGGTGTCCTACGACAGCGGGGCGACGTGGCGGGCGGTGTCGGTGAACGGGGGTTGTGTGCTGGTGTTGGCGCACCCGAAGGGGGCCAAGTCGGTGTCGTTGCGGGCGAAGGCCGGTGATCGCTCGGGCAACACCGTCGAGCAGACCGTGATCGACGCCTACCTGCTGCGCTGACGGCAAGGTGGGGCCGCACCCGACGGGTGCGGCCCCACCTGGGCCGGAGAAAGGGTCAGCGCTTGCCGAGGGCGTCCAGCACGGCCTGGGCCGACGGCGGGACGGTGGCCAGCGGGGACAGGGTGTGGGCGACGGCGTCGAGGGTCTTGAGGCCGTCGCCGGTGATGAGCAGCACGGTCTCCGCGTCGGGGTCGAGCTTGCCGGTCTCGACCAGCTTCTTCGCCGTCGCGACGGTCACGCCGCCCGCGGTCTCGGCGAAGATGCCCTCGGTCCTGGCCAGCAGCCGGATGCCCTCGACGACCTCCTCGTCGGTGACGTCCTCGATCGCGCCTCCGGTGCGGCGCACCGCGTCCAGCACGTACGGGCCGTCGGCCGGGGCGCCGATCGCCAGCGAGCGGGCGATGGTGTCCGGGCGGACGGGGCGGACCACGTCGTGGCCCTCCTTGAACGCGGCGGACACGGGGGAGCAGCCGGTGGCCTGCGCGCCGAACACCCGGTACGGGGTCTGCTCGACGAGGCCGAGTTCGCCGAACTCGCGGAAGGCCTTGTCGACCTTGGTGAGCTGCGAGCCGGACGCGATGGGCACGACGATCTGCTCGGGCAGGCGCCAGCCGAGCTGCTCGGCGACCTCGTAGCCCAGGGTCTTGGAGCCCTCGGCGTAGTACGGGCGGACGTTGACGTTCACGAACGCCCAGTCCTCGTGCTCCGCGGCCAGTTCCTGGGCCAAGCGGTTCACGTCGTCGTAGTTGCCGTCGACGGCGATCAGCGCGCCGTCGTACACGGCGGTCATGAGGATCTTCGCCTGCTCCAGCGAGGAGGGGACGAGCACGACCGAGTCCCAGCCCGCGCGGGCGGCCGCGGCGGCGACGGCGTTGGCCAGGTTGCCGGTGGACGGGCAGGCGAGCACCTTGAAGCCGAGTTCGCGGGCGGCGGCGAGGGCCACGCCGACCACGCGGTCCTTGAACGAGTGCGTGGGGTTGCCGGTGTCGTCCTTCACCCACACCTTGCGCAGGCCCAACGCCTTCGCGAGGCGGTCCGCCTGCACCAGGCGGGTGCCGCCGGGCTCGGTGTTCGGGTGGGACTGGACGTTCGACGGGACGGGGAGGAGGCCGCGGTAGCGCCAGATCGACCGGGGGCCGGACTCGATGTCCTCGCGGCGGATCCGGCCGAAGTCGTAGGCCACTTCCAGCGGCCCGAAACACTCGACGCACGCGTACTCGGCGGCGAGGGGGGTTTCGTGGCCGCACTCCCGACACGAGAGCGCGCGGGCGGGGCCGAGGTCGAACGAGGTGCTCGTGGGCACACTGACAGCAGTCATCGCGAGGTAACTCCTCATCTGTCCCGCAGCGCGGGTCGGAATTGGCACCGTGACCGTCGGGCGCTCGCACACGTGCGAGAACCTGACGCTCGGGTTGCCGGGGCTTCTTCGGGCCGATCCCTCTGCCCCTCTGGATGAGCGGTATTCAGTTGTGTCCCTCAAGTTACGGCACCCTCCCGCCCCTCGACCACCGGCGTCCACACTCCGGGAGTCGGTGGACCGTGGGAGGATTCGTGCCGTGAGCGCTGCGGCTGTCGCCCCTGATCCGTTGCAACTCGTGGTCGGCGACGAGGAACTGCTGGTGGAAAGGGCGATCCGCGCGGCATTGGACGCGGCGCGCGCGATCGACGCCCAAGCCGACCTGACCCGCGTCCGGGTGACTGACCTCACCCCTCCCGAGCTGGCCGAACTCGTCAGCCCGTCGCTGTTCGCCGAGGGCAGGGTCATCGCGCTGGAGGCCGCGCAGGAGGCGGGCAAGGAGATCGCCGACACGGTGATCGCCTACGCCAAGGCCCCCGCGGACGGCATCACGCTCGTGGTCGTGCACTCCGGCGGCGGGCGCAGCAAGGCCGCCAAGGAACTGCCCGCTGCGTTGAAGAAGGCGGGCGCCTCGGTCATCGAGTGCCCGAAGATGACGAAGGCCTCCGACCGCGAGGCGTTCGTGCGCAACGAGGTCCGCGCGGCGGGCGGCAAGATCGACCCCGAGGGCGTCGCGGTGCTGATCGACTCCGTGGGGACGGACCTGCGCGAGCTGGCGGCCGCGGCGTCGCAGCTGGTGGCCGACAGCGGCGGGAAGGTCAACGCCGACGAGGTCCGCCGGTACCACCGGGGCAAGGCCGAGGTGACCGGGTTCGCGGTCGCCGAGAAGGCCGTGGCGGGAGACCGGTCCGGTGCGCTGGAGGCGTTGCGGTGGGCCATGCAGCTCGGCGTGCCGCACGTGCTGGTCGCCGACGCGCTCGCCGACTCGGTGCGGACCATCGCGCGGGTGTCCGCGGCGGGCCGGGCGGACCCGTTCCAGCTCGCGGGCAAGCTCGGAATGCCGCCGTGGAAGGTGAAGAAGGCCCAAGGCCAGGCGCGCGGATGGGATGCCGCCGGATTGGCCGAGGCTATGTCCGTGGTCGCTTTGTTGAACGCCGACGTGAAAGGCGTGGCCGCCGACGCGGATTACGCTTTGGAACGGGCTGTTCTGCGCATTGTCGCCGTGCATTCACGTCGCTGACGGCCCGAATTGGGTTGGGTGACCGGAATCGGTCACCCAACCCAATTCGGTGAGGGCGTCAGCCGCAGGGAAGGGGCGCGGTGGCGGTGGTGTACGGGCTGAAGCCCGCGCTGTCGTACTTGATCTTCAGGGATTCGGTGAAGCTGAACCCGCAGCCGGGGTGCGTGTAGACGAAGCTCGAGTAGATGGTCTGCTGGGCGCCCGCGGCCAGGGTCCACGTCCCGCTGTCGTCGTGCTCCTCGGTCCACGGGGACTTGATGTCGAGGTCCCAGGTCACGGTGCGCGGGCTGGTCGCGGTGTTGATGATGCCCAGGTAGCCCTGGGTGGAGCACACGCTGGTGCAGGTGTACGCGAAGCACGCCTGGTACTTGATCTTGCCCCAGCCGACGGTCGCCCCGCACTTGGACGAGCTGATCGCCGCGGCCGTGAAGTCCGGCGCGTCGGCGGCGGCGACGCGGGTGGACGTGACGGCCGCGGCGGGGTCGGCGGGCGCCGCGGTGGCGGCCGCCGACAGGCCGAGCACGGCCGTCGCGCACACGCAGAGCACAGCGAGGAGTTTGGCCAATTGTCGCATTTCCATGCCCCCAGGCAGATCGATGGACGAATCGAGGGAAACGCTACTCGATTCCCATTGGGCCGGCCGGCGACTGAACGGGTCTCCCGTGGGCCGACCATTCGTCGTAGCGGGGAATCCAGTCGATGAGGGGGACATCGGATCGCTGTCCGGAATTTCCCCGAAAACGCCGAAAGGCGCCACTCCGAGGAGTGACGCCTTTCGGGTGGAGCCGCGAAAGCTTCGCTTTCGAGAAATCAGAGCTGGTTGGCGCGCTTCGCCAGGGCCGACTTCTTGTTGGCGGCCTGGTTGGCGTGGATGACGCCCTTGGTCGCGGCCTTGTCGAGCTTGCGGGACACGTCCTGCAGGAGCGCGGTGGCCTTGTCCTTGTCGCCGGCGTCGGCGGCCTCGCGGAACTTGCGCACCGCGGTCTTCAGGGAAGACTTGACGGACTTGTTCCGCAGCCGAGCCTTCTCGTTGGTCTTGATCCGCTTGAGCTGGGACTTGATGTTGGCCATGCTGACGCCCTCATTCTCTTACGTTTGGGGTGTACCGCGTTGGTGTTTCGGCCCTGCCGGTGAAGGCAGGTTTCCTCCAGTGCGGAATGCCACGCGGGTACGGCCAGCAAGACTAGCAGCAGGTCGCCGACCAGCAGGAATCGGCCTGGTCAGCGGACCGCGAACGGCGCCTTCGCGGTGCCGACCACGACCTCGTACAGGCCCTTCTCGACCTTGCGCTCGCCCGAGCCGTCGACGTCGCCGACGGTCACGGCCAGCTGCTTGGCGTCGAACGCGACCTCCACCTGCTTGGACTCGCCCGCCTTGAGCGCGACCCTGGTGAAGCCGACCAGCCGCTTGTCCTGGACGAGCACCCGGCTGACGGGCTGGTGGACGTACACCGGGACGACGGTCGTGCCGTCCCGCGATCCGGTGTTGGCCACCGTGACCTGCACCTTCACCTTCCCGCGGTCGGTCACCTCCGGGGTCGCGGTCGGGGCCGAGGTGGTGAACGTCGTGTAGGACAGGCCGTGCCCGAAGGCGTAGGCGGGCGTGTACTTGGACGCGGCGCTGGTGTTGGCGCCGGGCAGCTGGTCGTAGGACACGGGCAGGTCGCCGACCGAGTTCGGCCACGAGACGGCCAGCCTGCCGCTGGGGTTCACGGCGCCGAACAGGACGTCGGCGATGCCGCTGCCGCCCTCCGCGCCCGGCAGCCAGCCCGCGACGAGCGCGTTGGCGTCCGCGACGGTCCCCAGCACGCTGGGACGGCCGGTCAGGAGCACGACGACGACGGGCTTGCCGGTCGCTTGGAGGGCGTCGACCTGGGCCTGCTGCGCGGCGGTGAGGGACGGGTCCTCGGTGTCGGCCGGGCCTTCCGCGCCGGGCTTCTCGCCCAGGACGACGACGACCGCGTCCGCGTCGGACGCCTGCGCCACCGCGTCCGCCGTGGCCGGGGCGTGGACGACGTTGGTGCCGGGGGCCGCCGCCTTGAGTCCTTCGAGGACGGTCGTGGTCTCCGGGGCGTCGAAGCCGTCCGGGACGCCCTGCCACTCCACGGTCCAGCCGCCGAGCTGGCGCACGGCGTCGTCGGCCGTGTCACCCGTGACGACGAGCTTGCGGGCGTTGGGGGACAAGGGGAGCACGCCGTCGTTGCGCAGCAGCACCGTGCCCTCGGCCGCGGCCCGGCGGGCCAGGTCGCGGTCCGCGCCGTTGACGATGCCGTCGGCCTTGGAGGCGTCGACGTACGGCTTCTCGAACAGGCCGAGGTCGAACTTCAGCTTGAGGACCCGCTTGACGGCCTGGTCGATCCGCTCGCGGCTGACCTTGCCGGTGCGGACGTTGTCCAGCAGCCCCTTGGTGAACGCGGCCGCGTCGCTGGGCTCCATGGCCATGTCGACGCCCGCGTTGATCGACAGCGCGATGGCCTCGGGGTAGTCGGCGGCCACGTGGTAGCGGTCGACCAGGTACTTGATGTCCTGCCAGTCGGTCACGGCGACGCCCTTGAAGCCCATGCGCTCGCGGAGCTGCGTGGTGAGCATGTACTTCGAGGCGTGCACCGGCGTGCCGTTGATCGACCCGGAGTTGATCATCACGGTCTTCACGCCCGCGTCGAACTGCTGCTGGAAGGCGGGCAGGACGGTGTCCTGCAACTGCCGGATCGGGATGAACGCGGGCGCGCGGTCGTGGCCGTTGAACGGCTCCGAGTAGCCCGCGAAGTGCTTCGCCGTGGCGGTCAGCGTCGCGGTGCCCTGCGCCGAGCCCTGCTGGCCCTGGACGTTGGCGGCCGCCAACGCGCCGGTCAGCGTGGGGTCCTCGCTGTAGGTCTCGTAGAACCGGCCCCAGCGCGGGTCGCGGGCGATGTCCGACAGCGGCGCGAAGTTCCAGAACACGCCGGTCGCGCGCATGGCCTTGCCGGTCGACTCGCCGAGCTGCTTCTGCAACTCCGTGTCCCACGTGGCCCCGAGGCCGATCTGGTGCGGGAAGATCGTGGCGGCCACGAGGTTGTTGTGGCCGTGCACGCCGTCCGCGCCGTAGATGACGGGGATGCGCAAGCGGTTCTGCTCCAGCGCGTACCGCTGGATGTCGTTGTTCATCTCGGCCCACGCCTTGGCCGTGTTCACCACGGGCGCGTCGCCGCCGCCGGACAGGATCGACCCCGCCTTGGCGTCGACCAGCACCGACTTCAGGCAGCTCTCGACGAGCGGGCCGTTGGCGTTGTTGCAGTCGCCGCGCAGCTTGCCCACGCGGATCTGCACCATCTGCCCGACCTTCTCCTCCAGCGTCATCCGCCGGACCAGGTCGTTGACGCGCCGGTCGACCGGCGCCCCCGCGTCCAGGTACAGGGGCTTGCCGTGGCTCGTCGTCTCGTTCGGTTCGGCCAAGCCGTTCGCCTGTGCCGCCGTGGCGGTCAGGGCTATGGCCGCGAGCGCACCCACGATGGTGCGCTTCCGGATGTGGATCACCGATTACCTCCAGCAGTCGCTACGCCCGCCCACACACTCACGGCGTCGCGACTGCTGCGTACAGAGCCGAACGGGGGTTTCCGGAACCGGTTCCGCGACTCTGCGCACATGCCCCGTTCACGTCCCTGAACTGCGTGTTCAGGGCGGTTCAGCCCGCTGAAACGTCCAGTACCCGGAAGGGGGCGCCGAGCGGGTCGCCGACCGTGGCGAAGCGGCCGAAGGCGGACTCGGTGGGGTCGCCGACCACGATCCCGCCGAGTTCCACGACCCGCGCGACGGACCGGTCGACGTCGGCGACGCCGAAGTAGGTCATCCAGTGCGGCGGGATGTCCGCGGGCACCTCGTCGGTCATCGCGTACGCGCCGCCGACCGCCCGGCCGTCCACCTTGAACCGCGTGTAGCCCATCCCCGGCGCGCTCTCCGCCTCGATGTCGAACACGTCGCCGTAGAACTCCGCCGCCCGGTCCAGGTCCCTGGCCGCCAGCTCGTTCCACACCACCGCGCCCGGCTCGTTCACGACGTACGCGCCGATGTGCGTGCCCGCCTCCCACACGCCGAACGACGCCCCGGTCGCGTCCGCCACGATCGCGCCCCGGCCGGGTCCTTCCATCTCGAACACCGGCACCAGCACCGTGCCGCCGTGCTCGGCCGTCAGGTCCACCGACTCGTCCACGTCGTCGCTGGCCAGGAAAGTCGTCCACACCACGGAGAACAGCGCGTCGCGCGGCATCTCGCGCAGGCCCGCGACGGGTTTCCCGCGCAGCAGCGCCATCGTGTAGCCGTCGGTCTCGTAGTCCCAGCCGAACAGCCCGCGGTAGAAGTCCGTGGTGGCCTTCAGGTCCGTCGTCAGCTGCTCGACCCACGCGGGCGTGCCGTGCGCGTACGGCGTGGTCAGTTCGCTCATGGCCTGCCTTCCTCGATCACCGGGACAGTCTCCGGGGTGCGGACCGGCCGCGCGACCCGTGCAGGGGC